>NZ_JASJHF010000180.1:0-4203 GCF_033791185.1 Moritella sp.
GTGACTAACACATGCTCAATAATACCTCGCTCAAAAATAGGTTCGCTGGGTTTTCTCGGAGATTTAGTTAGCTCATTGCCTTCTTTCGGCTCAAAGGCTAAAGCCACATCTTGAACACCATTAGCAATTAAATTGAGCCACAACAATTGAATCGCAGTTAGCGGCATCGGCAGCCCAGTTAATACCGTCAGAAAAAATAACAATAATGCAGAAAAACCAGTCGCAATTAATAGGGCGATCACTTTACGAATATTATTGTAAACAATTCGCCCTTGCTCAATGCCGTTTACTATCGATAAAAAATTGTCATCGGTAATAATTAAGTCCGCGACTTCCTTCGCCAGATCCGTCCCCTTTTTCCCCATCGCAATACCAGCGTTGGCTCTACGCATTGCAGGTGCATCATTAACACCATCTCCTGTCACAGCAACAAAGTGCCCCTGTTTCATAAAGCCATCAACAATCATCTCTTTCTGTGTTGGTTCAATGCGTGCAAAAACTCTCACCGGTCGAATCAAATCTGACAATGCTTTGCTACCAATTTCATTGGCTGCCTTTATCATTGCGCCAGTAACAACCTGACTTTGTGAATCAGCTAATCCTAGTTCACTAGCAATCGCTAATGCCGTTGCCGGGTGGTCTCCGGTGATCATTGCCACTTCAATCCCCCCTGAACGGCACCTTTGTATGGCATTTTTAGCTTCACTGCGAACCGGATCAATCATCGCGACCATACCCAAATAGGTCATATCTTGTAGATGATCAAGCGCATTCCCCTGATTTGGGAGTTCACGTCTTGCCAATGCAATAATGCGGAATCCTTGTTTTGCTAACTGTTCGAATTGCATTTGTATTTTTTGGTGGTCAATGGGTACAGGACCTGAAGGAGAGTGCATATAGGTTGATAGCTCTAGCATTTTTTCCGGGCTACCTTTAACATAAAGGCAAGCTTGATCTTGATCTAGATTGATACTGCCACTGAATGCTTTTTCAGACTCATAGGGGATAATCTCTAGCTGTGTTTGTTGTTTGCGGATATCCGAAACAGACAAACCCAATTTTTTTGCAAGCACTAAAAATGCAATATCAACAATATCCCCATCCGATGCCCATTCACCGCCTGAATAATCTAAGTGGCTTTCATTGGCTAATACACCGGTAATACAAAGCTCTCTCAGTTGAATAATATTTTCGCCTTCAATTTTTCCTCCAGAAACTCCCTCCCCCGTCACCTTATAGACGTTACCTTCAGGAAGAACTACCCTCTGCACCGTTAATTCATTAACCGTTAACGTCCCCGTTTTATCCGAACAGATGAAAGTACAAGAGCCCAATGCTTCAACCGCGACTAATTTTCGAATAATCACATTATGCTTAACCATACGCCGCATACCGATCGCTAAGGCAACGGTGAGTGCGGCAGGTAAACCTTCAGGAATGGTAGACACTGCTAGCCCAATGGCCATCATTACCATTTTTTCAACTTGGTAGCCTCCCATAAAGAGCATCAAAGCAACCAATGCAATGATCGAAATAGTAATCGCAAAAGCGACTTTATAGGTAAAAAGTCTCATTCTAATTAAAAGGGGCGGTTCAGAAATTCTATCGGCAGAAACATGCGTCGCAATATTTCCTATTTCTGTATTAATACCTGTCTTGATCACGACACCTTGTGCTCGACCATGGGTCACGATACTGCCGGCAAAACAACGATTAAATTGCTCACTGATAGGCGCATCTTGTGCTACTTTTTTCTGGCAACTTTTTGCGACGGCTAAAGACTCCCCGGTTAGCATAGATTCATCTACCGCTAGATTTTGTGATGATATCAACTCGAGATCAGCGGGCACCTTATCTCCGGAGAACAGTAATAACAGATCTCCCAAAACAACTTCTTTAGAGTCAATGGTTTGTACTACTCCATCTCTAATAACGTGGGCACTGCCCTTAACCATTTTTTTTAATGCACTGGCTGATTTTTGAGCCGAATATTCTTGAATGGTGCCTATGATGGCATTGATGAATAGCACCGCAATTATAAATATGGCGCTGGGGATTTGCTTAACCAAAAATGAAACTATCGAGGCAACTAATAAAATATAAATAAAGGGGCTAAGAAACTGTTTGAAAAAGATAGCAACAAGGCCAATCGGTTGGCTAGAAGGCAGACAGTTTTCACCGTATTGTAGCAAGCGCTCTTTGGCTTCAGTGGAGCTGAGTCCCTGTTCTTGAGTATTCATCTACATATCAACCTATCTCTGCCATGAGTACACTGAAGAAAAACGCGCAACACTACCCTGCTGCGCATTTTCCACCAGTACTAGCGCATCATTTATCCTGCAAAGCTGCATGCGCGGCAGCTAGACGAGCAATCGGCACGCGATAAGGCGAACAGGAAACATAATCTAAACCTATCTGATGACAAAACGCTACGCTTGACGGTTCTCCGCCATGCTCACCACATATTCCAACCGTTAAATCGGCATGGGTTGAGCGCCCTTTCTCTGTGCCTATTTTTATCAGTTGACCAACACCATCACGATCTAGTTTGACAAATGGGTTACTTAAAAAAACCTTTTTATCAATATATTCAGGGAGAAAGCTACTCGCATCATCACGCGATAAACCATAGGTAGTTTGCGTTAGGTCATTGGTACCAAAAGAGAAAAAATCAGCTTGTTCCGCTATTTTATCTGCCAATAGCGCGGCACGCGGCAGCTCAATCATAGTGCCAATATGATAATCGACCTGAATTGCATAACTAGCCAGAACTTGTTCAGCAACTTGCTGAGCATTTTTACGTAACACAGTTAGCTCATTGACATCGGCAACCAGTGGAATCATGATCTCGGGAACAATGCTAAAATGTTCATTTTTCACCAATTCACAGGCCGCTTCCATAATCGCTCTCACCTGCATATCGTAGATTTCCGGATAGGTGATACCAAGCCGACAGCCACGATGGCCAAGCATTGGGTTAAACTCTCGTAACGCTTGCACATGTTCTTTTACTTGAGAGAAGCGAATACCGGCCAGCGCCGCAAGATCGGCAATATCATCGTCTCTCTGTGGTAAAAATTCGTGTAATGGCGGATCTAATAAACGGATCGTGACAGGTCTCCCTTTCATCTCACGAAACAAACCAATAAAGTCAGCTTTTTGCATTGGCATGATCTTAGCTAATGCCTTTTCCCTATCTTGTAAATCAGCCGAAACAATCATTTCACGTACCGCTTGAATCCGATCGACATCAAAAAACATATGCTCAGTACGGCATAGACCAATCCCCTCTGCCCCAAATTCTCTGGCCAATTTGGCATCATTGGGGGTATCAGCATTACAGCGAATTCCTAGGCGACGATATTTATCTGCCCAATTCATTAAGGTCTTAAAATCGTCACTAAGCACTCCCTGTATTTTTGCAACATCACCGAGAATCACTTCACCGAGACTGCCATCGAGCGTGATCAGATCACCACGTTTAATGGTAAAACCCGACTTAGTAGTGAATAACTGTTTTTCATAATCTATTTTTAAATCACTACAGCCAGCGACACAGCATTTACCCATACCACGCGCAACAACAGCAGCATGTGACGTCATGCCTCCACGCGCAGTAAGGATCCCTTGAGCTGCATTCATACCATGGATATCATCTGGACTGGTTTCAACTCTAACCAAGATAACCTGCTGTTTTAGCTTCGCTTGTTGCTCCGCCTCATCGGCATTAAAAACCACCATACCACTACAGGCCCCCGGCGAAGCGGGCAAGCCATTGGCGATAATGTTTTTTTCTGCATTGGGATCCAAAGAGGGGTGTAATAACTGCTCTAGCTGCTCAGGTTTCACCCGTAATAGGGCTTGTTGCTCGGTTAGCATCCCCTCTTTAACCATCTCGACTGCAATGCGAATTGCGGCATGAGCAGTGCGTTTACCGGTGCGTGTTTGCAACATATAAAGCTTGCCAGCTTGTACGGTAAATTCAATATCTTGTATGTCTTTAAAATGCCTTTCTAAGGTTTGACGAATATCCACTAACTGCTGATAGCATTCAGGAAATACATCTTCCATCGCAGGGAGGTCACCCTCTTTATATTTGTTTTTATTCAGGGGTTGTGGGGTACGGATGCCGGCGACTACGTCTTCCCCCTGTGCATTAACAAGATATTCTCCATAGAAGTAATTTTCTCCCGTAGAGGGATC
>NZ_JASJHF010000181.1:0-15298 GCF_033791185.1 Moritella sp.
TGGTGCGAGAGGTGCTATTTAGGTGCTATTTTATATCCTTAAAGTTCGGGGATTTTCATGAAAATTGCAGAATAGCTACAAAAACTTTTTAAAAATTCAGAAATATCTTTGATCCTAATTAAAAAAATTGAGCCAGCATTAAAAAGGAATATGTCCAAATTACCGGTACCAAAGATTTCATTTTATGGCTTCACAAGAAAGACAAATAATCCGACCCTATTTCGTAAATTAGGACTCACCAAAAGCTTGATTAAATGACGAGAAGGTAGGAAAAAGCCATTGATCATGGCAACTTAATAAAGGTTGAGCTTACCCATGGAATTTAAACTTTCGTATTTGCTTTCTTGCTGACGAGTAGGTTGGTGTGATAATTCACATCCGTTATTTTCATATTGAACTGTTGAATGTTCAACATTGAGAATTAGTTCTTTTTTTGCCGCTGAATAGCTTTTAAGTTTATCTCTAACAACCTTTAACTGCGGACCACTCTGCCCTTTTAGCAGCTGTTTAAAGAATCAAATTGCTGCTTTTTTATTCTTACGTTTCTGAACCAAAATATCTATCTCGTCACCATCTTGATCTATCGCTCGCCACAGATAATGTAAAACACCATTAATCTTAATCAACACTTCATCCAGATACCCTATATCACTAAGCTGTCCTCGATTCTTTTTGATTTGTTTACAATAGCTTGAACCACACTTTTTACACCATTGGCGAATTGTCTCATAACTAACAACAATACCTAGCATGAGAGTAATTCCTCGATATCTCGAAAACTAAGCGTAAAACGATGATAAAGCCAAACTGCGTGGCTGATGATTTGGGCAGGGTAGCGATAACCTGCATAGATATTTTAATTTTTCATTCACAGATTATCGCATAATCAGCGAATTAGTTGTTAAGTGACAGTACCCCAAGTTAAGTAGTGAAAGCAGCAAAGTTAAGCAATGAAGGAAAACTCCCACCAGAGCAGTGGGTGTCAATATGGTAAACAACTCAAACTTAATATCGCTTAGCTAGGAAAAGCAAAGTTTGCCCCCTCTCTAACACCGCTTGTTGGCCAACGCTGCGTAATAGTTTTGAGTTTAGTGTAGAACTTCACACCATCTGGGCCATAGGCATGTAGATCGCCAAATAATGACCGCTTCCAACCACCAAAGCTGTGATAAGCAACGGGAACAGGTAATGGAACATTTATTCCGACCATCCCAACTTGAATATTATCCGAGAAATAACGAGCCGCTTCACCATCACGCGTGAAAATACAGGTACCGTTACCATATTCATGGTCATTAATCAGCTGCATCGCTTGCTGCATCTTCTCTACGCGCATCACCTGTAATACTGGACCAAATATCTCTGCTTTATAGCTGTCCATCTCAGCTTTAACGTTATCAATTAAGGTGGCACCAACAAAGTAACCTTTTTCATACCCTTTTACCTGTAAGCCACGCCCATCAACCACTATACTAGCACCTTGATCCTGTGCGCTATCAATATAACCCAGCACTTTTTCTTGATGTTGCTTGGTTATTAGAGGACCAAAATCATTAGCGGTATTATCAAATGCACCGACTTTTAGATCTTTCATGGCAAGCGTCATTTTTTCAATTAACGCATCAGCTGCTTGATCACCGACCGCCACGACCACAGACAGCGCCATGCAGCGTTCACCCGATGAACCAAACGCAGCACCAAGCAATTGATTTGCCGCGTTATCCATATCGGCATCGGGCATGATGATGGCATGATTTTTTGCACCACCTAACGCTTGGCAACGTTTGCCATTGGCAGTCGCTTTAGCATAAATATGCTCAGCAATCGGTGTTGAGCCGACAAAGCTGACGGCTTTAATACGTGTATCTTGTAAAATAAGATCAACGGCTTCTTTGTCACCATTAACCACATTCAACACCCCTTTCGGTAAGCCTGCTTGGTATAACAGCTCAGCTAAAAACAGCGTCGTACTTGGGTTTCTTTCAGAAGGTTTCAGGATAAAGCAATTACCACAAACAATGGCTAACGGAAACATCCACATCGGCACCATAGCAGGGAAATTAAAAGGTGTTATCCCTGCGACAACGCCTAAAGGCTGCAACTCACTCCATGAATCAACATTTGGACCTGCATTTTTACTGTATTCACCCTTTAGTAATTCAGGGGCACCACAGGCGTATTCAACATTTTCGATTCCACGCTGCAATTCACCTGCCGCATCATGTAATATTTTCCCGTGCTCTTTGCCTAAGAGATAACAAATTTTATCCCTGTTTTCTTCGAGCAGTTCCTTAAATCGAAACATCACACGTGCTCGCTTCAAGGGCGTTGTATTACGCCATTCAGGAAAGGCTTTTTGCGCTGATGCAATGGCTAATTCCACTGTCTCTTTAGAAGCTAATGCAACTTGTGCTGCCACGTCACCTAATGCGGGATCATAAATATCCTGAGTCCGTTCATTGTATTCGACTATTTCACCATCAATAAAATGGCCTACAACTTTTTTCATAACAATCTCCATGTGGCATTCACCACTTTATTTAGTTCATTGGCTTAAGCTATTTCGTTAAAGGTTTCACCCAATGCATTAATCAAGGAATCAATTTCAGATTTTTCAGTGGTAAAGGGTAAACCTAGCTGAATCGTTGCTCCCCCATAACGAATGAAGAAACCTTTCTGCCACATTTTCAAGCCTATTAAATAAGGGCGTAATGTCGGCTCTCCGGGCGCAGACTCAATAGTAAAACCCGCTGAGAATCCATAATTTCGAATATCAGTGACGTGCTTACAGCCCTTTAAGCTATGTACTGCTTGTTGAAAGTAGGTACTCAGCGATTTAACCCTTTCAGGTATTTTTTCTTTTTGTAGAATATCCAAGGTTGCTAACCCTGCAGCACAAGCAACGGGATGAGCAGAATAGGTATAACCATGAGGAAACTCAATGTTATGCTCTGCTCCACTGTGCGCCATGTAGGTATCATAAATTTCTTGCTTAGCAATCACAGCACCCATCGGAATGACACCATTTGTCACCTGCTTAGCGATATTAATTATGTCGGGAACAACGCCAAAGGCCTCCGCTCCCGTTTTCGCCCCCATCCGACCAAAACTACAAATTACCTCATCAAAAATAAGTAGAATATCGTGCTCGCTACATATTTCACGTAAGCGCTGAAGATATCCCACTGGTGGGGGTATCACTCCTGCAGATCCTGATAATGGCTCAACAATCACCGCGGCAATATTGCTCGCATCATGCAGTGCAATAATATCAAGCAGTTCATTGGCTAATTCTTTTCCCTTTTCCGGTAGCCCTTGGCTAAAGGTATTTTCTGCTAATAGCGTGTGACGTAAATGATCGGCTTCAACCGCTGGTCCAAATAAAGCGCGATTACCACCAATACCGCCTACCGATATGCCACCAAAATTACTACCGTGATAACCTAAACCTCGGCCTATCAGCTTGGTTTTGCTGGATTGACCTTTTTTACGCCAATAACCGCGCGCCATTTTTAACGCGGTTTCCGCCGCCTCAGAACCAGAGCCTGTATAAAAAACACGATTTAAACCCACAGGCATAAACTCAATAATTTTTTCCGCTAATTGAAATGATTTTTCATGGCCAAATTGAAAGCCAGGAGAGTAGTCTAATGTTTTAATCTGCTGGTAAACCGCTTCAGCTATTTCTGGTCGACCATGGCCTAATCCCGTACACCAAAGGCCTGATAATCCATCAAATATCTTTCTTCCAGCTGCATCGGTAAAGTATCTTCCCTGCGCTGTGGCGATTATTCTTGGATCTTTCTTAAACTGACGGTTAGCGGTATAGGGCATCCAATGAGCATCGAGTTGCACTTCTGTTAAACCGCTATTAAGTTGTTGATTATTCATATATCACCTCGAAAATGAATGAAGTACCACATTAAACGTCTTCTCTATGTGGATTACGCTCATCTTGCATCCAATTCATATACGGCTGACCTTTTGAACGCACATCCATGGTGATACAGTCATCGACTGGACAAGTGATTTCACACAAGTTACAGCCCACACAGTTATCATCAATAATATCAAAGCGATTAGTACCGTCGTCTTGAGAGGTGACTTCAATTGCTTGATGCGAGGTATCTTCACAGGCTTGGTAACAACGGCCGCAGCCAATACACTTCTCATCATCAATACTCGCCACGACTTTGTAGTTCATGTTTAGCTTTTTCCAATCAGTGGTATTAGGAACAGCTAACCCTTTAAAATCATTAATGCTTTCATAGCCCTTACTGTCCATCCAGTTAGAAAGCCCCGATTTCATCTCCTTAACAATATTAAATCCATTAATCATCGCCGCAGTACACACTTGTACAGATCCGGCGCCCAAAGAAATAAACTCAGCCGCGTCTCGCCAGTTACTAATTCCACCGATACCTGACATTGGTAAGCCATGTGTTTCTGGATCACGGGCAATTTCTGCCACCATATTCAAGGCAATCGGTTTCACGGCAGAGCCACAATAACCACCATGTGTACTTTTACCGTCAACGATTGGGCGAGCAGCCATCATGTCAAGGTCAATACTAGTGATCGAGTTAATGGTATTAATCAATGACACCGCATCCGCCCCCCCTTTTTTTGCGGCTCGAGCAGGAAAACGGATATCAGTAATATTTGGGGTTAATTTAACAATGACAGGCATTTTGCTGTGCTCTTTACACCAACGCGTGACCATCTCAACGTATTCTGGTATTTGGCCAACAGCCGCTCCCATTCCACGCTCCGGCATCCCATGTGGACAGCCAAAATTAAGCTCCACACCATCTGCGCCAGTAGCTTCAACCTGCTTTAATATTTTTTTCCAAATATGCTCTTCACAGGGCATCATTAATGACACCACTAATGCACGATCTGGCCAGCTTTTTTTCACTGCCTCAATTTCACGCAAATTGATTTCTAAACTACGGTCGGTGATCAACTCAATATTATTAAAACCAGAGACATTACCGTTTTGGTCGTAGTGTGCAGAATAGCGAGAAGAGACATTAACAGCAGCAGGATCTTCACCTAAAGTTTTCCAAACCACCCCACCCCAGCCGGCTTCAAATGCACGTTCTACGTTATAAGCCTTATCCGTTGGTGGCGCTGAGGCCAACCAAAATGGGTTAGGCGCTTTAATACCTACGAAGTCAATTGATAAGTCAGCCATGTTATTTATCCTCTGATGAAGTAAGTTCTTGATGAATTGCTAATGCCGCTAATTTCCCCTGTTGAACCGCTTCTACGGTCAGGTCTTGCCCGACACCGGTACAGTCTCCACCAGCAAAAACACCTTCAATGCTGGTCAGTTGATTATGAAAAGTTGCAATTTTTCCATTGCTGATGGTGGGGATTAATTTCTCTGGCTCTGGGTAAGCCATTTTTTGACCTACCGCTTTAAAGACGGCACTACAGTTCACATCAAATTGCTCATCTGTACTTTTCAGCTTGCCCTGCTCAAGGTAAGTTTTACTGAAGGTCATTGACGTTAGCTGTCCATCCTCATCGTGGTTTATTTTCTCTGGTTGACTCCATGTCTTAATTCTTACTTGATGGTTTTTAGCAATTTGTTGCTCGTGAGCTGTTGCGCTCATTTGTGCTTCACCACGGCGATAGACTAAGGTAACCTCTTCCGTGCCTAAACGTTTTAATTGACAAGCGATATCGATAGCCGTATTACCGGCACCAATTACCACGGCACTATCCTTTGGAATAAATAATTGATCAAGATCCGAGGCTTGTCTTAGCTCTTTAATGTATTCAACTGAATTAAGCACCATCTCGTTATCTTCATTTTCAATATATAATGAAGCAGTATTCTGCAGACCAATACTTAAAAACACCGCATCAAAGTCTTCTTTAAGCTGAGTTAAGCGAATATCCTTACCTAAAGCTGTCTCATAATGCACGGTAATACCGCCAATACTTAAAATAAAGTCGACCTCTTCCTGTGCAAAGTTTTCAGTTAATTTGTATTTGGCAATACCATATTCATTCAAACCGCCCGCTTTTTCTTGTGCTTCAAATACTTCGACGTCATGACCGAGGTGCGCTAAACGGTGAGCACAACTCAAGCCAGCAGGCCCAGCACCGACTACCGCAATTTTCTTGCCTGTTGATACTGCACGATCGAAAGGATGACCTGAAAATTTAGCATTATCCGTTGCATGGCGTTGCAACAGACCAATTTTAACGGGCATTTTTTCTTCTTCATGGTTTCTAACGCAGGCTTGTTCACACAGTATTTCAGTGGGACAAACACGGGCACAACTGCCCCCCATGATATTTTCTTGGTAGATGGTTTTAGCAGCTCCGGTTAAATCATCGTTATGAATACTCGCGATAAAGCTAGGAATATTAATTTTAGACGGACAAGCCTTAATACAAGGGGCATCGTAACAATAATAACAACGAGAACTCTCAATACCGGCCTGTTGCGCACTTAAGGCGGGATTGATATCTTTAAACATTTGATTTAACGCTAATTGCTGTTGTGAATAGCTTACTGAATCATCCGTATTCATCACCATAATATCTCCTATTTGTATTTAACTATCTGCTTTTTCATTTTAAATAATAATTAGACGATGCAATCTACACGCCAAGTTCCTGACCAATCAGTCAGGAATGTTGAGTAACAAACAAGATGATATGTAAGGCATTGTTTTAATTGATATAAAAACCGAATAATTTAGTGGAGATAAGTTTAAGTGAAAATAATAATAGTGTTATCACTACGCTCTACAATGAAAATATGAAATAATACTGCACCACTAAAAGGCTTTGGCAATATAACAGTGCGGAGAAGCATCAATGAATGAGACTAAAAAGATCACGATAAAACGTCGTAAATCAGTAGATATACGTAAAAGTAATTTACAGCTGATTGTTAACGTGGCTGAAGAACGCTTTTCTAAATATGGCTATAACGCCACCACCATCTCCTCTATTGCTGAGCAAGCCAAATTGCCAAAATCAAATATACTCTATTACTTCAAAACCAAAGAGGTCTTATATAAAGAAGTATTAATGAATATATTGAAGATTTGGTTAGTTGATATGGAAGAGATGACCGCTGACCAACACCCAAGCGAGGCTCTAAGACGCTACATTCTACTTAAGATAAAGCAATCCAAAGAGCATGCTAATGCATCACGTATCTTTGCTTCTGAACTGCTTCATGGTGCACCATTTTTACAAGAGAAACTAGAAACAGAACTTAAAGATCAGTTCGCTAAAACTTGTCAAGTTTTCCGTGAATGGATAGCAAAGCAGTGGATGAAACCAATCAGCCCAGAGCATCTTTTATTTCTGATTTGGTCATCGACACAGGCCTACGCTGACTATGGTATACAAAGTAGTATTTTGATGGGAAAAACAGAATTAGACGAAGACGACTTTGAAACCGGAGCAGAATTAGTCACACAAATTGTATTACGAGGGTGTGGCATAAAATCGCTGTAAAAAACTGTAAGTTAAGTAGTTTTAAACTACCTAACTTACCTTCATTGCAACTTAATCAATGGCCTCAGCCATGGTCAACATCGCATTAAGTAAAACAGAACAACCTGCTTCGCACTCTTCTTGCGTGGTGCTTTCAATTTCATTATGGCTAATACCATTTAAACAGGGTGTGAAAATCATGCTTGTGGGTGCAAAATCCGACACATAACAGGCATCATGCCCCGCGCCAGCAATAATATCCATATGGCTATAGCCTAGATCCACAGAGGCTTGACGCACTGCGTTAACACATTGTTCATTGAAATGAATAGGCTCATAATACCAAAAGGGATCTAAGGCTATATTCGCTCCGTTTTGCTCAATTTCCGCAATCGCAGCTTGCAACGCGCTATCCATTTTCGTTAACTCTTCATCTATAGGGTGGCGAAGATCGATACTCATCGATATCTCACCCGGTATGGTATTACGTGAGTTAGGCATCACTTGCATAAAACCGACGGTCCCACAACCCGGTGGGTGTGCTTTAGCAATCTCTTCTACTTTTAATACTAATTGTGAGCTCGCAATTAATGCATCTCGACGCAGGTGCATCGGCGTTGTTCCGGCATGGGACTCTCGCCCAGTGATAGTTGCATTGTACCAGCGCTGACCTTGCCCACCAGTGACGACTCCGATCTGTTTTTCCTCTGCTTCTAAGTATGGACCTTGTTCTATATGTGTTTCAAAGAAGGCATGAAACTCTCGGCCTGTTACTGGCGTGCCTCCTGCAAAACCAATACGTGATAATTCGTCCCCCAAACGTAATCCATCAACATCTTTTGTATCCAAAATCTCTTCTAAAGTAAAGCGGCCAGACACCACTCCAGACCCCATCATTGCCGGTGCAAAGCGAGATCCCTCTTCATTTGTCCATACTGAAATTTCAATGGGATGTTTGGTTTTAATACCTTGGTCATTCATAGACTGAACCACTTCTAAGCCCGCTAATACACCAAAAACTCCATCAAACTTGCCACCAGTAGGTTGTGTATCCAGGTGACTACCCGTACCGACTGGCGCTAAGCTCATATCTTCACCAGGGCGTGTACACATTATATTTCCAACCGCATCCACCTTCACGGTACAACCTGCTTCTTCGGCCCATTTAATATATAACTCACGTCCCTGCTTATCTAAGTCAGTCAAAGCTAAGCGACAACATCCCCCCTTAACTGTACCTCCTATTTTGGCCATTTCCATTAAACTCCCCCACAGGCGATCACTATTAATTTTTAATGCTTTCATGATGACTCCAATAAATGTTGAACAATGACTAATGCATATAAATACACCCACACAAACATATCAATGCAAGAAGCTGACCAACAGGACAGCTACTTGCATTTTATTTACACTCCCTTTTCATAAGCCTACTGCGCATCTTTTAAGCAAAATATGCTAATAGCAAATAAAAGCAGCATAAATATTTTGCACCATATTAGTCAGTAAGTGCCCCATTATTGATCTAAATTCATTTCCCAAGCTATATTCAAGAGCAATAAAATAAAAGCAATAAATAAACACATCTAAGCAACATCACCCTTCAAACCCACAAAACCCGTCCAAATGGTCAACTAGTTTTTTTATTGGCTTATTAATTGCAACTCCCTTACTACCGCAGACCTTGTCGTAAAAAATATCGTCAAGGTGGCTACCTAAATTCTAATTGTCAGTCAGTACATTGCACGCAATGGCACTATCATGGAGGAGTTGATCAAAATGAGTTTATTAATAAAGGGCGGTAAAATCGTCAACGCGGAACAAAGTATATTCGCAGATGTTTATTGTGAAGATGGCGTTATTAAAGCCATAGGTACTGAGCTTGAGGTACCTGAAAACACCGAGATTATTGATGCAAGTGGCAAACTGGTTATGCCAGGAGGCATCGATCCACATACTCACATGCAGTTACCCTTTATGGGCACCGTTGCAAGCGAAGACTTCTATTCAGGCACCTCGGCAGGTTTAGCTGGCGGTACCACTATGATCATCGATTTTGTTATCCCCAATCCACAACAACCATTAATGGAAGCTTTCCAAACATGGAAGGGTTGGGCAGCTCGCTCTGCCTCAGATTACTCTTTCCATGTCGCCGTCACTTGGTGGGATGAGTCGGTTTCTAAGGATATGCAAACCTTAGTATCGGAAGAAGGAGTTAATAGCTTTAAACATTTTATGGCCTATAAAAATGCCATCATGGCCGAAGATGAAACACTTGTTAATAGCTTTAGTCGCTGCCTAGAGTTAGGCGCCATGCCAACAGTGCATGCTGAAAATGGTGAATTAGTGCATCATCTACAACAAAAATTACTTGCGGCTGGTATTAATGGTCCCGAAGCTCATCCTCAATCAAGACCAACCGAAGTAGAAGGTGAAGCCGCTAATCGCGCCATTCGCATTGCACAATCAATCGGGGTGCCACTTTACTTGGTACATGTTTCCTGTAAAGAGGCGATTGATGAAATTGCACGTGCTAGGCAAGAAGGGCAACGTGTTTATGGCGAGTGTTTAGCTGGACACTTAGAGTTAGATGAGAGTGTGTATAAAAACCCAGATTGGGCAACGGCGGCGGCACATGTAATGAGCCCTCCATTCAGACCCAAAGGCCACCAAGAGGCACTTTGGAAAGCGCTGCAAGGTGGCACGATTCAAACCACAGCGACTGACCACTGTTGTTTCTGTGAAGACCAAAAAGCGATGGGTAAAGATAACTTTACCCAAATACCAAACGGCACTGCAGGGGTAGAAGATAGATTAATGGTGTTGTGGGATTCAGGCGTCAATAAAGGCCGCTTAACAGAGAATGAATTTGTAGCAGTAACCTCCACTAATAGCGCCAAAATATTTAATATTTTTCCACAGAAAGGTTGTATCTCTGTTGGTTCAGACGCAGATATCGTGATTTGGGACCCCGCTAAAGAGCATACACTTTCAGCGAAAACACATCATCAAAAAATCGACTTCAATATTTTTGAAGGGCGTACTGTTTTAGGTTCACCTAGTATCACGGTCAGCCAGGGTAAGGTGGTCTTTAAAGAGGGGAAGTTGAATGTACAAGAAGGCGCTGGCCGCTATATCAAACGCCCTGCTTTTCCAACCATATTCGATGCGGTTAAAAAATATAACCAAGCACATGCACCCTATACGGTTGAACGTTAATCCATAAAATAAAGCAGATAAGAGAGGCAATATGATAGCAGTCCAAGAGCCCATAACATTATTAAAACCAGATCCCGTTGTTGCCTCAAAGCGATCGATGATCTCCATTGACGATCTGTCGTTAATTTTTCCGAGTCAAGATGGTGATGTCCATGCACTAGCCAATATTAACCTGACCATTAAAAGTGGTGATTTTGTCTCTTTTATCGGCCCTTCTGGTTGCGGAAAAACCACCTTATTACGTGTTATTGCAGACTTAGAAAAAGCCACATCAGGCAGTTTAAAGGTAAACGGTACAGATGCTGAAGATGCTCGTTTAAATCGATTATATGGCTATGTATTTCAAGCTCCCGCCCTTATGCCATGGCGCAACATTCATCAAAATTGCGCCTTACCGATGGAGATATCAGGTCAATCACCTGCGCAACAGAATAAACAGATAGATAAATACCTAAAAATGGTTGGGTTACAGAATTTCCATAAAAAATATCCATGGCAGCTCTCAGGGGGGATGCAGCAACGCGCATCCATTGCTCGCGCTCTATGTTTAAACCCTGAGCTATTACTGATGGATGAACCCTTTGGTGCATTAGATGAGATCACTCGTGATCACATGAATATGGAATTACTACGTATATGGAGTGAAACCCAAAAAACCGTGGTATTTGTTACTCACTCAATTGACGAAGCGGTATTACTGTCAACGCATATTGTGGTGATGTCACCGCGACCTGGCCGGATTATCAAGGTGATTGAAAGCCCATTACCTCGACTAAAAACATTAGCCTTACGAGATCAACCAGCATTTCATGCGTTAGCCAGTGAAATCCGTGCAGCCTTAGCAAATGAACATGCTATCGATTAATCATAAGAGACTAAAGGACTAGATATTTATGAAACAAAAGCTATTTACCTTCGTCAGCATATTGAGCATCGTCATTGCCATTTGGTACTTAGCGTCACTGTTAATGAATGGCAATCAACTGATCAACAATCTTGAACGTAAAAATCAAGCATGGAGCTATCAACAAATAATTATCCAAGCATATGATGTTAAGCGACCAGTACTGCCAGCTCCACATAAAGTCGGGCAGGAGTTGATCAAATCGATTATTGATAAACCAGTGACCTCTAAACGTTCACTAATTTATCATGCGCAAATAACCCTTAACTCAACACTGTTAGGATTTTTTTTGGGGGCATTATTAGGCATTTTAATTGCCGTGGGTATTGTGCATAACAAAACCCTAGAATCGAGTTTAATGCCTTGGGTAATTGCTTCTCAGACCATTCCTATATTAGCAATCGCACCGATGATTGTTGTGGTTTTAGGCTCAATCAATATCACCGGCGTGTTCCCGAAAGCCATCATTTCCATGTACCTTTCCTTCTTTCCGGTCACCATCGCAATGGTTAAAGGTTTGCGTTCCGCAGATAAATTACACGAAGAATTGATGCATACCTATAGCGCCAGCGCTAAAGATATCTTTTGGAAATTACGTTGGTATTCGGCGCAGCCATATTTATTTGCCAGTTTAAAAGTAGCGATTGCCGCGGCACTCGTCGGTGCGATTGTCGCTGAACTCCCAACCGGCGCACAGGGGGGATTAGGAGCCCGCTTATTAAGTGGTTCTTATTATGGACAAACGGAGCAGATCTGGGCGGCTTTAATCGTCGCAGCCACGCTAGGGTCAATATTAGTGTGGTTAGTTGGACTTGCTGAAAAAGCGCTATTACGCCGCCGTGGAGGGCTTGTTAATGCCAAATAAATTAAAAAATATCCTTTATATTGCCTTTATCGTTTCCCAGATTTCACTGGTAATGGTTAGTGAACAGGGTTTTTATGATGCGATGCCTTTATCTGTTTTATTACTGTTCGCATCTGCTTACAGCATGGCAATGTTATTAGGTCAACTCACGTCACTTGATAATACCCATAAACTCATTAAGCCTCTGATCCCAACCCTGTTTGCATTTATGTTGATCTTAACTTGGGAAAGCATTGTTAAGGGATATGCTATTTCCCCTATTTTAATGCCGGCACCCAGCAATATATTTCATGCTCTAATCAGTAATATACCTATGCTTTGGGCTGACTTTAAACAAACCTATTTAAAAGCAGTACTAGCCGGTTACATCATCGGATGTTTATCTGGGTTTCTCGTTGCAAAGTGGGCCGTTAGCAACAAGTTATTACAAGATGCATTAATGCCTTTAGGCAACTTTATGTCTGCAATCCCTATTGTTGGTATTGCTCCTATTATGGTGATGTGGTTTGGCTTTGATTGGCAATCAAAAGCGGCTGTTATTGTTATCATGACTTTTTTTCCAATGTTTATTAATACCTTAACTGGCCTGCAATCTACCGACGCATTACACCAAGATTTAATGCACACCTATGCATCTAAAAAATCACAGATATTCTTCAAAAATCAATTACCTCATGCTCTACCATTCATTTTTAATGCCTTGAAACTCAATTCAGCACTGGCATTAATTGGCGCTATTGTAGCGGAATTTTTTGGTACGCCGATTGTTGGCATGGGATTTAGAATTTCGACCGAGGTTGGTCGAATGAATATGGATCTAGTATGGGCCACGATTGTAGTGGCAGCCATTGCAGGTTCATTAAGCTATGGGGCACTGGCTTTGCTAGAGAAGTCCTTGTTGTTTTGGCACCCTTCGTACCGAGACAGTAAAAACAGCTAATACCAATTAGATCAAATAAATAGTCTGATATTAAGCCGTTAAATAGGCCTTTATAACGGCAATCTTAGCGAACTATTAAAGTTCAATTGGTTTCACGTCACTTTAAAATAGAAAAGGGAATACACTATGAAAAGAACGCTAATTACATTTGCCACTGGTGTCGCTCTATTAGCATCAAGCATCAGCGCTAATGCAGCAGACAAGCTAACTCTACAGCTAAAATGGGTAACACAGGCACAGTTTGCAGGCTACTACGTGGCCTTAGAAAATGGTTATTATAAGGATGAAGGTATTGATCTTTCTATTAAACCTGGCGGCCCTGATATTGCTCCAGCGCAGGTCTTAGCGGGAGGTGGTGCAGACATCATTGTTGACTGGTTACCCTCTGCATTGGCGACAAGGGAAAAGGGACTGCCGATGGTCAACATTGCGCAAATTTATAGTAAATCGGGCATGATGCTGACCTGCTTAAAATCCAGTGGTATTAAAACTTCAGCTGACTTTAAGGGTAAAACCTTAGGCGTGTGGTTCTTTGGTAATGAATACCCATTCTTAAGTTGGATGTCACAACTAGGCTACCCAACTACAGGGGGTAAAGAGGGGGTGACGGTGCTTAAACAAGGCTTTAACGTTGACCCGATTTTCCAAGGACAAGCCGATTGTGTTTCTACTATGACATATAATGAATACGGTCAAGTGATTGATGGTGGCTTAACACCTGAAGAGCTGGTCTTATTTAAGTATGAAGATGAAGGCGTGGCGACCCTAGAAGATGGTCTGTACGTGCTAGAGAATGACTTAGAAGACGCACAAAAAGTAGAGACTTACGCTAAGTTTCTCAAGGCATCACTTAAAGGCTGGAAATGGGCCGCTGAAAACCCTAAAAAAGCCGCAATGATCGTTTTAGAATACGATGATACTGGTGCTCAAACTGAAAGCCATCAAATACGTATGATGACGGAAGTAGCTAAACTATTAGGCTCTGGCGATAATCTAGGCTACCTAACCCCTGCCGCATTTGACCGAACAGTTGATGTACTATTAAATAGTGACTCATCTCCTGTTATCACTAAGAAACCCGTTGGTGCTTATTCTCACGTTGTATTTGAAAAATATAAAAAACTGTAATTCTGTTTCGCTAACTTAAGCACCGAATGCATAACATTCGGTGCTTTTTCAGTGCTCGACCTTGAGCAGCTTTGCTGCCATAAACTTTTATTTACATCGTAAAGCAAAACGAAAATCCTCGTCAAAATACATTGAATGCATTGATAATAAATAAGTAAATATAAAAGTTGTTTTAACTTTATTGGAGCTGACTTTGCGGAAATGATCTATATCAGCAAGCTAGCTTCACCCAATAATTTACCTCACATACCATCAGTTAATGAATTAAGTGAAATACCATTGAGCATCTCTTCTTCAATGCGTTCCCATATGTATAAGATCTTTCTTCCACCAAATGGTCGGATGTAATGAACCCCTTCAAACAAAACCGAATCTTTCAACTATTCACGAATAGTTCTTTGATCATATTTAATTCGTTCTGATAACTCAGAAGTTGTCATGTATGTAACATCCACAATATACGCTCCTATTAGTAAAAATAACCTCCTAAAGAGAACTTTGCTCTTCTGAAAGTCAAAATATAGCATCTAATTATTACACTGCAGACATTTTGCCTCGCTACAGAACATTTTTAACTAGGGAGAACATTTTGAAGTGTCACTTATCAAAAATCATGGGGATTAAGCGCTTAAAAATTGCTGATATTGCAAGGGACACAGGAATTAATAGAGGGACGATCACACGTTTATATAATGAAACAGCAACGAGAGTTGAACTTGAAGCTATCGATTTATTATGTGCTTATTTAGAAGTACCGGTCGGAGAATTATTT
>NZ_JASJHF010000182.1:0-15140 GCF_033791185.1 Moritella sp.
ATAACGCATTATGTCGAATGACTTATCCCGGTATCATTTATTGCCTAATTCAAGCGCTGGTTGTACTGAACACGCTTTATTCGCAGGGTATATAGTTGCGACCACACTCATTAGCATAGCTACACCACCAACCACTAGCACATCATTCATCGCTAACTGAGACGGCAAGAAGTCAATAAAGTAAATATCACCCGATAAAAACTCATGGCCTATCAAGCCTTCAATAAACTTGATAATGACAGTTAGATTTTCTGATATTAAAATACCGAGTATCGTACCTGAAGCAACACCAAGAATACCGTTGATACCGCCATGTACGATGAAAATCAAACGTAATAGTCCATTTGATGCTCCCATGGTTTTCAAAATAGCAATGTCGGCACGTTTATCATTCACCGCCATCACTAGTGTTGTGACGATATTGAAACAAGCTACCGCAATAACCAATATCAGGATCACGTACATCAAACTTTTAACCATCTGAATATCTTGATATAAAAAACCTTGACTGGTCATCCAACTGCGGATATACAAGTAGTGTTCTAGCTTATTGCCCGCTTCGCGCACAATGCGATTGGCCGCAAAAATATCCGAGACCTTAATGCTTAAACCATCCGCTTTAAACGCTTTGTCTTGAATATCTTGGGCTGCGCTCAAAGGCACATAAGCAAGATTGTTGTCCAATTGACCACTTAAATGAATAATACCAGACACTGTAAAGCTAAAACGACGTGGCGCTTTAAAAGATTGCCCAGATTGTTGTGATAAGAGTACCGTCACAGTATCACCCAAGGTTAAACTTAATTGTTTAGCAATACCTCGTCCAATCACAACCTTTCTATTATTAACCGGATCAGCTAAGCTATCCCAACCTCCTTCAGCTACATAGCGATATACTTCTGAGACTTGTTTCTCAGCCGCACTATCAACAGCTCGAAGTTGCACGGCCTTTAACTCATTACCTTTTTGTAATAAGCCGTTGAGCTTGATGAACGGCGCAGCACCAACCACTTCAGGGTGTGCAAGCAATTTGGCCTGCGCACTTTGCCAATCATTAAAAGGTTTATTCACGCCTTCAAGCTCGCCATTTGGCACCACAGCTAAAATGCGATTCTTGAGCTCATGCTCAAAACCATTCATAGCCGATAAACCAATAATCAGAACCATCACGCCTAATGCAATACCAACAGTGGATGATGCCGATATAAACGCAATAAAACCATTACGACGTTTAGAGGATGTATACCTTAATCCGATATAAGCAGCTAACGGACGAAACATTACAAGTCCTCCACAGCAGTACTGACCTGTTGTTTATCGCCATCATTTACCAATACCCCATCAGCCATATGCAAAGTACGACCAAGTCGATTAGCCAATTGCTCATCATGAGTAACGATAATAAAGGCTGTATCACACGTTTCGTTAAGTTCTTTAATCAAGTTAAAAATCGTTTCCGCGCTGCTTTGATCTAAATTACCCGTTGGTTCATCTGCCAAGACAAGGTTTGGTTCATTGATTAATGCACGAGCAATCGCAACACGTTGACGTTCACCACCAGAGAGTTCGCTGGGTTTATGCTCAACACGGTGAGATAGCCCGACTCGTTCTAGCATGGCCAAGGCTTTTTGCTTCGCCAACGTCACTTTCATGCCCCCAATTAACAATGGCATACACACATTTTCTAACGCTGTAAATTCATTAAGGAGGTGATGAAATTGATACACAAACCCCATGTTCTGGTTGCGCATCGTTGCTTGTTGTTTCTCTGACATGCTGTGAATATCGACACCGTTAAGCTGTACAGAACCAGAAGTCGGTGTATCTAATGCACCCATTAAATGCAATAAGGTACTCTTGCCAGAGCCAGAACGGCCAACAATCGCAATCAGCTCACCTTTCTCGACTGTCAATGACACTTGTTTTAATACGTGCGTATCAAGATTACCCTCTTGATAAATTTTTTCGAGATTATTGCAAACTAATAAAGAATTATTCATAACGTAAGGCCTCGGCAGGTTTCACATTTGCCGCTCTAAATGCAGGATAAAGTGTTGCGAGTAGACTTAATGCAATCGCACCGAAAATAATTGCCGCGATCTGCGACCAATCAAATAAGACAGGTAATAAACGAGCACCACCAGATGCTTGCGCTAAAAGATTAAGACCGATAAGTGACATAAATTCATTCAGATTCGCCGCTAATGCAATGCCTACAATGCCACCTGCGATGGCGCCTAACACCCCAGTCCAAGCACCCTGAATAATAAAGATTTGCACAATTGTCGGTCGATTCATACCTAAGGTTTTCATGATAGCAACATCGGTTTCTTTCTCAGTTACCAGCATCACCAATGAAGACAAAATGTTAAACACCGCAACGGTAATAATTAAGAACAGTAATAAACCAATCATGTTTTTTTCCATTTTTACCGCTTGGAACAATTCGCCACGCGCGGTCTGCCAGTCCACCGAATCAAAATCACGGAAAAAATCACGACTTGCTAATTCATTAACTGAAAACGGATCATGTACAAACACGCGATGCTGAACCGGACTTGAGGATGATAAGCGAACCAACTTACCCGCATCAGTAATATTCACTAATACCTGTGTCGCTTCAACATCAGAACCTACAGAATAAATCCCAACTACGGTAAATTTACGTTGGCTCGGCACTCGTCCCATCGGCGTAAAGACACTACCTTTAGTTGAAATAAGCCGAATTTTATCGCCTAGCTTAGCATTTAATGATTTTGCCATGCTACGCCCAATAATGATGTTGTATTTACCCGGTTGCAGTAGCGATATATCACCAATGAGCATATTTTCACGAATAACATCCCATTGCGGATAGGATGCAGGGTCAATACCCTGTAGCTGCGCACCTTGGATCTGGCTTTTACTTTGCACCATAGCATCAGCTTGTAAGAATGGCGTAACAGCGGCAACTAAAGGATCGTTAGCCATTGCTAATAAGCTTTTATCTACATCTGTGGTCGCTGCTTTAGGGGTGACAATCACATGTGGAACCGCGCCGAGTATGCGGGTTTTAAGATCTTGCTCAAAACCATTCATCACCGATAAAACAGTAATCAACGCCAACACACCTATGGTAATGCCGGCTGTCGAGAATAGGGTAATAAATGAGACGAATCGGTTATTGCGCTTAGAGCGTGTATAACGCAAACCGATAAATAAACTTAGAGGGTAATACATAAATATAATTAAGAAGACCTTGCTAAAAACTAGCATTCATTCTAGAGACATGACCACTAATGAGCAAGCAAAATCATGTCTTCACACCAACTTGTGACCGATTAGTTATTCTGGTTTAAAACAGCGCCTTAAAAGAGCAACGCAATAAACTAAATAAGATAAATACCAATAAATATGCCACAATAGCAGGCTAGCAATCTAGAAAAGGATGACTGCAAGTGACTCAACAATATTTTTCTATCCAGCACAGTTTATCTGTCAATATTGAACCAGTTTCTATTGATCAAGTTCCGACGTCTAGATTGGCACTCGATAACGAAATGCCAATCCCATTTAAAATGGCTAATGATGTCGCCGAAATTGATAGCAATGCCTTGCGTTCAATTCGTAACATTGGTGATCAGGCTAAAGCACTTGCTGACTTCTTGCAGATGCAAAATAACAAAATAAACTTGATTATGGGCTATGTTTTAGCACAGCAAGACCACCCTGAATCACGTTTTAATACAACTCTATTTGGCGCAGGTGAAGTCAAATTCCTTGCTCGTGGTGATTTCGCGTTAGCACAAGCCGTACGTATTAAAATATTTTTACCCAACGATTCATCGGCAATATATTGCTACGGCACTATTACCAAACGTGAAGCACAAGAAAGTGATAATACACTTATTGAATATACCGCTACTTATACACGTATCCGTGATATCGACCGAGAAATATTGATTCGTGCGACATTACGTATTCAGCAATTACAACTTAAGCTACGTGCCGAGCAACGCCAGGAAAACGATCTGCAAAATGATGATCAACAACACAATCCTCAATAATTACGATTAGATTACTGAAACTATGAAATCAACAGCAATTCTTTCTTTACCGTTACCAAAAAAACAAGGCGACAAGATCGCCTATGGTAACCTTGTTGGCAGTAGCCTTGCATTCACACTAGCAGAGCTGTGTTCACAAACTAAGTCTCCTATCCTTGCGGTTGTTGCAGACACCCCAAGTGCACTAAAGCTTGAACAAGAAGTACGTCACTTTTTAGCCGATGACAAACCGCTAATTACCTTCCCTGATTGGGAAACGCTACCGTACGATAATTTCTCGCCGCACCAGGATATTATCTCGCAACGTATTCATGCCCTGCACCGCTTTCAACAAACCACCAGCGGCCTGATTATTGTATCAGTAAATACCTTAATGCAACGTATCGCACCGGTTAGCTTTTTGGATCAACACAGCTTAATTGTCAAAACTGGTGACAAAATTGACATGCATGCCATGCGCCAACGTCTTGAGACTAGTGGTTATAACGCTGTAGACCAAGTATTGGAGCATGGTGAGTTTTCGGCACGTGGTTCGATTCTCGATTTGTACCCAATGGGCAGCGTATCACCGTTTCGAATTGACTTCTTTGATGATGAAGTCGAAGAGATCCGCGGTTTTAATACCGAGACCCAACGATCAGAGGGAACGTTTGAAGCAATTAATCTGTTACCTGCGCACGAGTTTCCAACCGACGATAAAGCGATTGAGTTATTCCGTCAGCAATTTAGAGCATTATTCACCCCTTCTCGTGAAGCTGAATCGGTTTATCAGCAAGTAAGTCAAGGTTTCTTACCTACTGGTATTGAGTATTATCACCCACTATTTTTAACCGAAACCGCAACGTTATTTGATTATTTACCAAAGCAATTAACCATAGCCCAAATCGGTGAACTACATCACGCGTCACAAGTGTTTTTCCAAGATGTTGAAAACCGCTACGAAGATCGTCGCCATGATATCCAACGTCCACTACTTGCACCACGTGCACTTTACTTACCTGTTGAAGAACTCTTCCAAGCGCTTGGCCAGTACAGTAAAGTAAACTTAAGCCATAAAGTACTAAGTGAAAAACTAGGTAATACTAACCTAAACTTTAGCACCTTACCTGAAATATCACTTAACCATCAGAAGAAAGCCCCACTTGCTCCATTGCTCGAATTCATCGAAGGCTTTGATGGCAAGATAATTTTTAGTGTGGAATCAGAGGGTCGTCGTGAAACATTGTTGGAGTTACTTGAAAAAACCAAGTTAAAACCAAAAACGATCACCAGTATTGTTAAATTCCTGAAAGCGAAACCAGCGGTTGGTATTTGGGTTAGTCAGTGTGAAAACAGTTTCATTATTGACGATCTCAATGTCGCTATCATTTGTGAAAATGAACTACTCGGCCACAAGATTATCCAGCGCCGCCGTACAGACAAGAAAACTCAAGCTAATAACGATGCGCTGGTTAGAAACCTAACAGAGTTAAGTATTGGTCAACCGGTAGTGCATATTGAGCATGGTGTAGGTCGCTACTTAGGCCTACAAATCATCGAAAATGCAGGCATGGCCACAGAGTTTTTAACCCTTGAATACGCCAATGCCGCGAAACTTTATGTTCCAGTGTCCGCTCTACACTTGATCAGCCGGTATAGCGGAGCGGGTGAAGCATCAGCACCTTTACATAAACTTGGTAGTGATAGCTGGGAGAAATCCAAAAGCAAAGCAATGGAGCGGGTTCGTGACGTTGCTGCAGAATTATTGGATATCTACGCACAGCGTGCTGCTAAAAGTGGCTTCCAATATAAATGCGATAAAGAATCGTACGCTGCTTTTGCTGATGGTTTCCCTTATGAAGAAACCTATGATCAGAAAACTGCGATCCAAGCCGTTATGGACGATATGCGCCAAGACAAAACCATGGACCGTTTGGTTTGTGGTGACGTAGGCTTTGGTAAAACAGAAGTAGCAATGCGCGCCGCCTTCATGTCTATGATGAACGATAAACAAGTCGCCGTGTTGGTACCTACGACCTTACTTGCTCAACAGCATTTTGAGAACTTCAAAGACCGTTTTGCTAACTGGCCAGTGCGCGTTGAAGTTATCTCTCGGTTTAAAACAGCCAAAGAACAAAAGCTTATTTTAGAAGATGTCAAAGCCGGTAAAGTTGATTTACTGATTGGTACACACAAATTACTTAGCAATAAAATTGAATTTAGCGATCTTGGTTTACTTATTATTGATGAAGAGCATCGCTTTGGTGTCCGTCAAAAAGAAAAAGTCAAAGCGCTACGTGCTGACATTGATATTTTAACGCTCACAGCAACACCAATTCCACGAACATTGAATATGGCAATGAATGGCATGCGTGATTTATCTATCATTGCAACGCCCCCCGCTAAACGCCTAGCTGTTAAAACCTTTGTGCGCCAATATGATGACAATATCGTGAAAGAAGCTATCATGCGTGAAGTCATGCGTGGCGGCCAAGTTTACTTTTTACATAATAATGTCGATTCAATCGATAAAACTGCCGAAGCACTTGCGCAACTCGTTCCTGAAGCGCGAGTTGTTAGCGCCCATGGGCAAATGGCAGAACGTGAACTAGAATCCGTAATGTCAAATTTCTACCACCAACGTTTTAATGTATTAGTCTGTACAACCATTATTGAAACGGGTATCGACATTCCCAGTGCTAATACAATCATTATGGATCGTGCGGATAACCTTGGTTTAGCGCAGCTCCATCAATTACGTGGGCGGGTTGGTCGTTCGCATCATCAGGCGTATGCCTACTTACTCACACCGCATCCAAAACGCATCACCACTGACGCTAAAAAACGTCTTGAAGCAATAGCCTCACTCGAAGATCTCGGTGCTGGTTTCACGTTAGCAACACACGATCTCGAGATCCGTGGCGCGGGCGAATTACTCGGTGATGAACAAAGTGGTCAAATATCATCCGTTGGCTTCTCGCTGTATATGGAAATGCTCGACCAAGCAGTGAAAAGCATCAAAGACGGTAAATCAATATCGCTTGAAGAAGCACTCAAAAACCAAACCGAAATTGAACTTCGTGTCCCAGCATTATTACCCGATGATTATATTCATGACGTGAATACCCGTTTATCACTGTATAAACGCATCGCAAGTTGCCAAGACGAGCTACAATTGCGCGAGGTACAAGTAGAACTGATTGATCGTTTTGGTTTATTGCCTGACAATGCTAAAAACTTGATACGTCAAACCGAGTTAAAACTGCAAGCAGAGCCTTTAGGTATTAAACGACTTGAAATAGGTCCCGCTGGTGGATATATTAGCTTTGGTGAAGATAATCAGGTTGATGTAGGATATCTTATCCGTCTTATCCAGCAGCAGCCTCGTGTATATAGCATGGATGGAGCATCAAAGTTAAAGTTTGCAATCAAATCACCGGATGCAAAAGATCGTGTTAATTTAGTAGAAGCAATGCTAGTTGAATTTGCAAAAAATAAGATTGCAGGAGTTAAACGTTGAAAAAATCGTTAGTCAGTTTATTAGTAGGTTTATCTGTTGGTAGTTCATTTGCTGTAAGCGCAGCAGATGAAGAACGTTGGTTTGAAGTCGAAGTGATTTTATTCGAACGTAACATCAACCCCGCTAGAGTAATAGAACATTGGGATCAATCTTTGTATCCAACTTATTCAAAAAAGAATAAGGACCCAATGGCATTATTTATTAACAAAGATAATTTAATCACCCCAAATGGTAGCGCTGATATCGATGGTCAAGCCGATATAACGTTGGCGACAGGCGAATTACAGCCAACACTTATTGATGATAGCAACTCGCTACCAGTGTTTGGTTCTGATCGAGATGAGCAAGTTTTACAAAATACAGATACAAACGCAGACATAATTAGTGCGACAAATGTTGTCATTGATGGCGCGAACTTAAAAGATAAGCTTAAAGATCCAGCGCTGCAAATCGTGCCCGCAAATGAATTGCAACTTACAAAGCAATTTAAAGCATTAAACGATCACGCTAATTATAATGTCGTTTTGCATTCAGCGTGGCGTATGCAGCCAAAAGACCGTAACGAAGCAATACCTATACGCTTGTTTGCGGGGCAAAATTATCAACAGCAATATAAAATGAATGGCGATGCGGTTGCCCAAAAGATGATTCCCGTTGGTTCACCTATCATTGCAGCACCAGTCTCAAATGATTTAACTGGTAACGTTAGTAATAATGCCGATGAATCAAATGTGATTGATTTAGATAATGTTACCACCATCGATGATAGTACGGTAACACATGTAAACAGCGCACAAGCAAGCAATGAAACAGTACCAGTATCGCCTGCTGAGCCAACCCCACCCGTTTGGAAAATTGATGGTGAGTTAACCATTTATCTCGAGCATTACCTCTATGCGAAAACAAACTTGTTTGTACGTAAAGAAGGAACCAAAACCATCTCTGCGAAGCAAATTAATGCTGCTGAATCGAACCAATCAGACCTCGCTCCGAATACTGAAAATATTGACCTATTAGCACTACTGGGGATCCATTTAGAGCCGAAAGCAGCGAATAATAACGAAGTAGCATTAACAACTGCTGAAGTGAGTAGCGAAGTAACTGGTGACGATGTCATTATTGAAGACGTTATTGCGACCAATGATGGCGATGATAGTTCCGTTAGTAATCTTGAAGCTGGTATTACCAAACCTCAAGATAAAACAGTTCCGTTCTTAAATAGCTATCCAATGCAACAGCTTCGTGTGATTCGTAGTGGTGAGATTCATTACCTTGATCACCCTATGTTTGGCATGCTCATTCAAATACGAAAATATGAGCCGCCAACGACAGAAGAGCAACTATAGAAATCGCTCAGTAATGACAGAAAACTAATTACCTTTGAACGTTACCATGGTTAAAAAGGTTCTTAATATGATCGTGGCATCTGCTTTAAGCCAGCTAGTAAAGTTGGTTAGGCTTAAAGCATATGCATGATCCCAATACAGTTTATTTTTAACATCTTCTAGACAAGTATCGGCACCTTGCGAAACTTGTGCTAGCCCAGTAATACCAGGTCTAACACCACGTGTGCGCTCTAAATAATAAGGTATTTTCTCTTCTAACCTACCACAAAATACGGGACGCTCAGGTCTTGGTCCAACAATCGCCATATCCCCTAGCAATACATTAATTAGTTGAGGTAATTCATCAATTCTTGTCTTGCGTAAAAAACGTCCGACAGAGGTTACTCTCGTGTCCTGTTTTTGAGCCCAAACTGGACCTGATTTCGATTCAGATTCAACCCCCATCGTTCTAAACTTAATTAACATAAATACTTCAACATATTCATTTTTAATTTCACCCACTCGCAACTGACGGTAAAATACAGGTCCTTTAGAGTTCAACTTAATAGCAAGTGCAACCAGAGGAACAAATGGCGTGATAATCAACAGTGCTACAATCGAAATGAGGATATCGCTGAAACGTTTAGGAATTACGACACTTTGTTTCTGAAAATCAGCTACAGTGGGATGGGCTGAACTAATTTTAATCCAGGTACCACGATCTAAACCGAAAATATAACGAATAGCACCATAAAAGCTAGCCATGTAGCCAACTGCAATATAATACAATGATGCCCAAGGCTGCTTAACAGGCGCCGCATCAAACAATAAACCCAATGCCGAACCACCATAGAGGCAGCATTGTCCCAGCCATAGAAACCAAGCTGCATTAGCGATAACAGCTGAATCGCTATTGGTTAAAAAATAAGTAAATACAAATAAAGCTAATAGATTAAATGGCATTAATGTACGTAAAAATTTACCACTGAAGAAATTAAAGCTAGTCAAACCGTTTTGAGACGAAAACAAACCGCGTAACCTTAATACTTGCTGTACATTACCAGCACCAATTCTGGTTCTACGCGAAAAGTCATCCGCAGTGTTTGTTGCTTCCATCTCGATAATCGAAATTCGTTCATCTAATACAGCCCGGTAACCACGACTCACTAGTAACATAGGGAAAACAAAATCGTCATTAATAGTGTCGACCGGTATCTCTTCAAACAATGCTGCTTTTATTGCGTATAAAGCACCCGGAGGACCGATGATAGAACCCGTGATACTTTCAGCCTTACGAATATTACGTTGATAGTTCCAATAGTGTGCCTCCCCCTTAGAACCATGCTCATACAACTGGTAATCTCCAGTAACAACACCGACCCCCTCTTCCGCCATACGATGTGCAAATATCTGCATAGCGTCAATAGAAATCAAAGCACTAACATCACTTAGTACTAAAATATCCGATGTAGACTTATGCCGCATCAATAATTTGTTAATCACATGTACCTTACCGTGATTATCTTCAGCTACATCCAATTCAAGACTTATACCGTGTAATTGATATTGTTCTAAATATTCTCTTGCAACCGCCACTGAATTATCCGTGCAACCATCAAAACCCAGCACCACTTTAAGCTTATCTGCTGGGTAATCCAGCATCAATAAATTGCTAAGTTTAGCGCCTAAATGCTTCTCTTCGTTATAAATGGGCATCACAATGGTGATATTAGGCAACGCACTATCAACATCATTGGATACGTAATTACGTGATTCAAATGTATCAATCTTGTCATCTACATCTCGGTATTTTGCATAGCGCTGTAAAAATTTAGGGTAGACCCAGTGGTGATAGATAAATAAGTTAACTGATACGATGGAACCAAACAGAAGCCAATCCATAGCTACCCCTTAATTAATTGATTGTAAGCTTTAATCATCTTTCTGATATCAAAGCTTTTAGTAATAAAATCACGTGGATGGTACTTAGAACCACGTTTCATCTGTGATTTAATTGCGGCGTGAAATTCACTAACCGTATTTCGTTTGACTAAAAGTCCAGTTTGCTTACATACACCTTCATGTACTGCACCTACATCGCTACAGACAACGGGCACATTACAAGCTTGCGCTTCTAGAATTGATAGCGGTAACCCCTCATTCGAAGAGGTTAATACGAATAAGTCCAATTGATGATAAAAGCTAACCATATCATCTGTATAACCAATAAAATTAACTTTAGTCGATAGCTCTAATTCTCGCACTAAACTGGCTAACTTTTGTTTTTCCGGACCGTCGCCTGCAATAAGCAGTTCGACATTAGGAATATCTGCAATCGATTTAATCAAAACATCAAGTGACTTTTCTGGTACTAACCGTGCAGCACAGCCTACCTTAAATGACCGCAATGTAGACTCATAGGGTCGATGAGTTAAGCTTGGGGTAAATTTTTCGGTATCAATACCATTCAAAATTGTTACCGGTTTTACATCCCGACCCAATACACGTGAAAGTTGCATTCCAACAGTCGCTGCATCTGCAACTAAGATTATACGATTAAGCCTAAGCATTAACTTGGTCATGTTTAATTGCTTATTATCAAGTAAATGCCACGCATCATGTTCGGTATGGATGTGCTGCATACTCGACAATTTTAAGTTTGCCATCCCCCCATATAATAATGGGCCAATATGATGAGTATGGATTACGTCTGCATGCAAGCGTTTTAGTACTTTGCGTAGATGCCTTACTATTGAGAGTTTGAACCCAGGTGGTTTATCCAAGAATATAAGTTTTTCTTGATATAGCTTTAGTGCTGGCCAAAGATCTAAACTTGTTTGCTTATCCCCTTCCAGAGCAATGATATATACATCGGTCCCCTCTTCTTGTAAGCGCATTATATCGATTACGAGTTTTTCTATACCACCAGGTTTTAGATGCTGAATTATTTCCACTATAATTTTCATCTTGTTATTCCTTTTCATAACCAATCGAGGGTAAACGTGCCACAATTTCTACCCCATCGAACGAATTAATTCTTTTTATGTGCCACAACGTGTCATCCAGTGATTCAACGATCAAAATTAGGCCAATACCAATACCAATTCCAACAAAAAAACCAGCGAACACATATACTAATAAAGATAAGTTGACCGGATAGCCAGGTGTAAAAGGCCTATCAATCACTTTGATTTTTTCAGCTTCTTCATGTCGGCCTAACTCGCCAGTCACTTTAGCCATCTCATGGCGATTCAACAAATCGTGATATAGCTTAGTATTAACAGTCAAATCACGCTGTAGTGCACTAAGCTCCTTTGCTACATCGGCCTCCATCGCTACATTATTAGTTAAACTCTTTGCTTGTTGACGCAGCATCGCAATTTCATTTTCTAATTGCACAACACGTGATTGGGATGATTGCAGATTCTCCAATTGTGACAATAACAATGACGGTACTTTCCCTTCACTATCGCTGCTATCAACAACAGATGCTAAATTCCACAATTGCTTTAGTTGCTGATCCGTTAATGCCACATTTTTACTGAGTAATTTTTGCTGCTCATTTCTTAAATTATTCAACTGTAATTCGACAGATTGAACTTTTGAATGATTACGGGTATAGCTCGCTTTTAATAATGAAAGCTTTGCTTCTGCTGCGACAATTTGCTCTTCAACAACACCAATGACAGGGTTTGTCTGAGCGAGCTTAAGCTTCAAGCTCTTGAGCTGACCATATGCACCCGATAATTCGATATCCTTATTCCGAATCTCGCTGTAAATCGAAAATAGTGTTTGATTATTTTGAATAAAAAGTTCGGGTAGTACCCCAAGATGTTGACGACGAAAATCAGCCATTTTCTCCTCGGCATCGACCAATTTTTCACGCCTTAGCTGTAATTGAGTAAGTAGAAATTTTTCAGATGAAATAATCGATGCTCGACTTGGCGCCATCAAACTATCAATGAACAAGCGACTGACAGAGCTCAAAATGGATTCGATTTCCTTCGGGTCATCCCAAGTTAGCGAGATCACAACCAGATCAGTCCCCGACAAAGTTAACGTGAGCGCATCTGAAAGTCGCTCAACCATCAGATCTTTTTCGCGGTAATTACTATTTTCATCGATGAGTAAATTTTGTTCTGCAACGGTCGTTAAGATATGCCGACTGTTTACCAAGACTCGTAAAGCGACCATACGATATTCAAGGTTAAAAGATACAGAAAGATCTTCTAGAAAAGGATTGAGTAACGCGCTTTCTTGAACCAATATCGAGGTATGTGCATTGTATCTTTTTGGCGTTAAGACACTCATTAACGTTGCAAAAAAAAGCGCGAGTAGGATAGAAATAGCAAGATAATAACGGCGACGCCATACTATTTCGATGAATAGATAGATATTCCCCCATATGATGCTACCCATATTTACAACCTAGCACTTTCGAGCAAACCGATGGCTTTATTTGTCGTTGACCCTGTTTTTATTAACTTTTCTTCGATAAGTACGGAATCAAGTGGCAGGCGCGGATCAAAGTTAATTTGCATAATTTGTTGGTTTTTTGTTAGCGACTGTACAACAGCTTGTACACGTTGATGACCAATAGATAATGCAGAGTAATCATTCTCTGCTTTCGCTTTACCATAACTAATGATGGCGCCATGCTGCCAATCATAAAGGTAAAGTAATCGATTGCGCTGACTCTTATTCAACACCACTTGCTTATATTCAAAAACAAAGTTTAACTTTCGAGGTTCGACTACCGGTTTATCAAGCGGCGCCATAAGTGCCATTCCGGACATTTGAACTGAGATATCCTCTGGTGCTGTTGCACATCCATGTAACAACATTAGTGCAATGAACAGGAGCTGCACCTGAGTACGTTTATAGTGAATAAATCCTTTCATATTATTATCCCTACACACTTGTTATTGATACTACATACTATTCTTAATGGCCAATTTTTCAGCCAGTAACGTCGTAACAAGATCGCAACGGGCTTGCCAAGTTGCCGCTTCAACCGCCTTTCGAGATCTTGCTTTTAATTGCTCTAAAGCCTTACTGGGTAAAACAAGCGCTAAATTTAATTGCTCGAGCATTTGGTATTTATTATCAGCAACATAGATACAATCCAGAAACGGTATCACCGCTGGATATCGCGTGCTTAGAATAGGGTGTCCAATAGCAAGATACTCCCTCAATTTTAACGGGTTACACGCACGTATCTGCTCATTATCAACGAATGGGATAAGTGATACTTGCCAATTAGCAGCGTATTGAATTAACTGCTCGTGAGGCATGTCAGGTAAATGAATAATGTTCTTATATTTGAAAAGTTCACACTCTGTTATCTCAATTCTACCAATGAATAAAAACGTTACGTCAGGTCTAGATTGAGCAAGAAACGTAATTAACTCGAAATCTAACCAACAGCTGATACTGCCATAATAACCAACAATCAGGCCAGATTCAGGATAGTTATCAGGACGCTCACAACATTTAGAGAAGTGATTTAAATCAACACCATGTGGTAATAAATACGTTTTATCCTGTGGGAATTGACGAGCAACATTTTCACTTGCAGCAAAGATAATATCGGCATGTTCAACCAATTTTTTTTCTTCAATACTCACTTGCTTATGATCAACACCTTGCAATGCGCTAAAGTCATCACCCGCATAATAAACAACCATATCTTCTTCTAAAGCACCGATCACGCATCGAGCCGTAGGTAATGATAACCACAATATTCTAGGTGTTTCGATTATTGGTTCTTCGTCTTTGAATTTATGCTTAGCAAGTAATGCGCGTGTTTGATAAGTAAGTAACAAGCGATTAATCACATAAGCAATATCACTACCTGGGTAAGGAATCGCAACGGGAGCAAGGATACCTAGAGGCCGAGCCTCCGCCACCAACTGAGTCAGGTCCTGATTAAAATCATTATTTGTGGCCGTTTTTAGCTGTTTCAACTTCTCGAGGATACGCTTACCATCACTCAGCCTTGGCCGCCTTAAACCAATAGAATTAACCCAAAACACTTGATGTTGATTTATCATACATTTCATTAAATGTTGGGTACTGCTCGGGTGGCGGCCCCAATCTTCGCCAAATACAATCCACTGCCAATTTTTCATAACGATTTTATCACCTTAGCTGGAATGCCAGCAGCAAGCACACCGGCAGGTAAGTCATGAGTCACAATACTACCCGCAGCAACAATGGTACCTTCGCCGATAGTAACACCAGCCATGACGCTCACCCCCGTCGCTAGCC
>NZ_JASJHF010000183.1:0-4999 GCF_033791185.1 Moritella sp.
CTGCAGTTAAATCTTCACGATATAAATAACCTCTCGCTAAGCCGAGACCGGCAATATAAAGTTCACCAATATCGCCTACTGCCACAGGTTGCTTATCGTTATCGAGAATATAATACTGTGTATTTTGTATGGGTTTACCAATAGAAATAGTATCAGCACTATCTTGAATTTCTTTTATATCAAAAATATGAGCCGAACTATTGATCGTGCACTCAGTTGGCCCATATAAATTGATAATACTGCTATGAGGTAATTGCTCTGAAAGTTCATTAGCAAGGTGTTGTGACAGCGCTTCACCGCCACTAAATATTTGAGTTAGCGAAGTACATTGAGTGAATTTTTCAACATTGAGTAACGCCAGCAGTAAAGTAGGCACGCCTTGTAGCATTGAGACGTCATGATGCATCATGGTATCTACAAGTTTCTCTGGATTTTTATATATGCCAGGCTCAGCCATAACAACCCGTGCACCGCAACATGAGGCCAGAATTTCCCACTGAGCAGCATCAAAACTCATCGGTGTTTTCTGTAAAACAACACTTTGAAAATCTAGTGAAAAGTGAGTCGATAACCAATCCATTTGGTTAGCAATGCTTTTGTGTTCTATCATCACACCTTTTGGTTTACCGGTACTGCCCGATGTGTAAATGACATACGCTAAGTTATCTGATGTGGCATGCTGTGTGAGCATATAATATTGAGGTGTTTCTTTGGTGATGAAAAAGTGCGTTACCTGTGAAAATGTGATTAATACGACATCATCTAAAACGAGGGAAGATAGTCGTTCCACTAACTCATCTTGCACGACAATAATTTTACACTGGCTGTTTTCAAGCATGTATTTTAGACGGTCATCGGGATATTCGGGGGCTAGCGGTAAATAAGCCGAACCAGACTGTAAAATCCCCCATACACCGACCATTAGTTCAATTGACGGGTCTACAAATAAGCCAACGCATCCGTCTACACAAACGCCCTGCTGTTGTAAATATAATGCTAGCGCTACACTTTTTTCACCAAGTTGCTGATAGGTTATGTTTCTATCTTGGAAAGAAACGGCTGTATTTTTTCCCTGTTGATCTATTTGGCTTCGAAATAAATCAACAATATTATCGCCATTGTGGCAATCCAGTTTTAACTGTGTCATGTATGTTATATCCCAAGTTTATCTTTATAAGCCTACAACTCTCTTTCGTAATCACAGAGAGTATTTATTTTGGAATTGCCCCAATATTGAGTATCGTCATTTCTATGAAGACAACACAATGCAATAAAATACAGTACGTTACTTTTAAAAGAATAGATCACAAATGATGGTATAAATAAAAAAATTGAATTTTTATAGGATAAGGTCATTATATTTTGTCACATGACTTAATCTAGACTAAAACTGCTGAGTGTTTGGGGGCAATTTGATGGCTTTGTTGGCTTTGTTGGCTTTGTTGGCAGATAATAGACTATAGGCAAAATCTCTAAGGACTTTTGCATTAATCGCATTACCGCATGGTTCTCCTTGATAGCTAATCTCAGGAGTTGAATACTGGGCGAGCGTCAACCATAACATTTTGTTGCTTTTTTTTAGCAAAAACCGCGACCACTGTATCGAGTCCGCATGCAGCAATTTGTTAAGCATTTAATTATGTACTCGATCTACTATATCAAACACTAAATTAAGGAGATCATCTACACGGCGTGAAAAAAAACGGGTCGATTGCAATATAACCTCAACCCGATAATCTCTTAATGTCCAATCTATGAATGAACCTTACTTAAATCAGGCGTAATTATTCAATTTCTTTTGCCTTCGCCAGCAAGGTGCTGCATTCCTTTTTTCCCCGACTCACGCCATGCCTTGTAACCTCCACTGAGCAACACACCCGCGATAACAGCAGTTAGTGGTGCTACCATCACAAGACCGATACTGCCGATCAAAATTCTAAAAATTTCGGCTGCCACTATTTTCATATTAACAATGCGCGTAAAACTGGTATTTTGTGAAACAAACACCATCAGCATCGTCAGATAACCGCCAGAGTAGGCTAAAAGCAGGGTCGTGGACATAGTGCCAATTACCATTCTCCCAATATTGATACCGGACTGAATCAGTTCACGCATACCAATATCTGGTCTTTTGACCTTGATTTCGTTCATCGACACACTGACATCCATGGCAATATCCATAGCTGCCCCAGAAGCCCCCAGCAGTACAGCAGAATAAAAAATATGCTGAAAATTCAAACCGTAACCCCCCTGCACTAGCAATATGGTGGAAAACGGCGTTGTCATGCCAGCCAGTTCGAGCTTCTCGCCAAAAAATACCGTCAAGCCCAGTGTCACAGCCAAGCCACACAAGCTACCCAGTAAAGCCGCAATGCCGTAACGAGTCACTCCGGCCACCGATAAGATAATTGTCATGGATAGCAACACGAGTACCGCGAGGGTCAAAGGCAGAGGAGATGCACCAGCCAGCAGGTTCGGAATATAAAAAAACCACAACACACCCAATGTTGCCATAAAGGAAAACAGCGCCTTCAGACCAATCAGACGTGAATACGCCAGTAGCGCTACAGCAAAAACCGCAAACAGTACCAATTCCCAATTTTGACGGTAACTGTTAATGGCTCTAGCATCGGCGATCTGCTGGTCTACCACCTGAACGGCGAGTAGGATTTTATCCCCAGCCTCATAGATTTCATCCATCTCCAGCTGCCCGTTCAAATGATTGACAGCCATCACTTGGACGCCCTTCCATTCCCCAGTACTGATCACTACTGTCGCGGTCTGTACGCCAACCGCGCCAGCACCGACCTGTAAAATGTCCTCATTATCAACAGATATAACCATTCCAGGCAGTTCATGCACATTGCCATTTTCCGCTGCGCCCCAAAAGCGTTGCCCAACGAAGGCTAAAACAATGATGGCGAGCAAGACTAAGCTCACCTTTGTAATTTTATTCAACTTTAACATCTATACTCCGAACTAGAGAGGGAGCGCAAGCGAACCTGCGCGCCCATTTTGTAGATGCTAGTTTTTACCAGCAACATTTTCTGTGTGGCCGTAAGGCACTTCCGAGTATTTCTTATTGGGAGAAAGAGTTTCACCCAGCAACGCTTTAGACGGTTTAGCTGCAAATGAAGATAGCTTAACACCCATAATTTTTGCCATTATCTTAGGCACGTCAGTGTTATCCTTAAAGCCATCGAACTGACCAGACTGAGGACCAATAGCCGACAGAGCGATTAGCGAAGAAGTATGAACATAAGAAGTCCAACTGATTCGAGCACGCTCAGACACCAAATGCGCAACAGCGATCATGGTTGGCGTATACGCATAGCCGTAGTTGGTCTGTTTATCTGGTGCAACGGTTTGGTTGTGATCTTCAATGTCCATCGCAGACTGCAGCTTCGCAAGCTCTCGGGCATTAAGATCGGTCAAGCCGAAGTCTTTAGCCACATAACCAAGATACGCTTTCTGACGCTTGCCAACTTCGGGATAATCCTTAATCATTTTAGGATAAACATACATCAACACGTCTTCCACAGAGGCTTTAACCTTTAGCAGCTCATCCAATTTCAAGAAATAGCCTTTAGAATCGAGGCTAATTCCCATCGCCATACCGCCAGTTTCGTGATCGGCAGCCACGACAATCAGTGTTTCTTCAGGATACTGCTTGTAGAACTCATAGGCTTCGGCAATAGCGTCATCTAAAGCGAGTGTGTCGTAAATAGTTCCAGCAGCATCATTAGTGTGAGCGGCATAGTCAATACGACCACCTTCAATCATCATAAAGAAAGGCTTCTTCTGTGCGGCCAGAACTTCAATGCCCTTGGAGGTCAGTTCAGAAAGCGCAGGCATTGCGTTTTCTTTTTGGGTGCTGAAACGACGGTCGATCTCCATCCCCAGCGCACTGTAGGCTAAAGTCGCCAAAACTTTATCGCCTTTTTTCGGACTATAAGCACGGAAGTCATCACGCGTTTTATCTCCGATAAAGGTGGTGTAGCCCTTGGTTTTGAATTCAGCCACAAGGTCACGATCATCTTTGCGCTTGGATTTCAGGCCTTCGGTATTACCTTTCGCCACAAAGTGGCGGAAGCCACCACCAGCCAGATAATCAAAGTTGGAGTCCAGCTGATCAATCGCAATCTCGTTCTCATTGCCGCGACTCATGTTATGAGCAGAAAACGAAGCTGGTGTAGCATGGGTAATACGGGTAGTCGTTGCTAGGCCCACTGCATAGCCAGCGTCACGAGCGGCTTCAGCAATAGTTATGATGTTGGTGCCATCAGGCAATTTTGAAATGACACCATTGGTGGTTTTGAACCCAGTAGCCAGAGCGGTACCACCAGCAGCGGAATCGGTAATAATGGTGTTATCAGAGTGAGTGGTCACCAATGCAGAGGTAGGAAAGCTGTTCATCAACAACTTGGCCTCAGGATTTTTGGTCTCAATCTTATGGAAATACTGCGCGGACTGACGCTGAGCTGGCCCCATACCGTCACCGATAAAGTAGAACACATACTTAGGAGCGTCAGCGGCACTAACAGCAGGAGCTATTAGCGCCAAACTAACGGATAACACCACCGAGCGAATAACATTTTTACTACATAGATAGGATCTCATTCTTTTCTCCAATGATTTAATTATGTTTAAGACTGTAAAGTATTGCAAAAGAGGGAGTATGCAGGGGATACATACACTTTTTCTTTTAATAACATGACATTATATTAATAAAAAGCACCATACAAGACTAAAATACAAGAAGTAATACACAGCTCAAAAGACTTGGAATATAAGAGTTGATATTGCCCCTACAAAATGAGATTCGTAAATAAAAAAGAAATTTGGCTGCCTTATCTTTTGTTATTTATATTAAATAAGGGCGGTTAAGTTATGGTCTGATCCCGATCCTGTTTATCTCCCTCTTTAGAGTATTAAGTGCTTTAGCTTGATGTTATCTGCGCTATATAACATTTACGGTTCCCCTACAAATACAACTGTA
>NZ_JASJHF010000184.1:0-19306 GCF_033791185.1 Moritella sp.
CGTGACGGATAAGCGCTCAATTGCAGAATTCAGTAAACCGGATACTGACTTTTATTTAGTATTCGACGCGGGCCATGAAAACCCTGTTGAAGTTGATGTTGTTGAGATCAGCGAAAAATGATCAGTCAATCAGTCCATGCCGACGATGGTGGTCGTGAAGGCAAGTGGGTGGCGTTAATCATCGTTGTCATTCTTGCAACAGCAGCACTGCTGTTACCTTATCACCAAGCAGCGACGAGTGATAAAGTACTCGCGAGTCATCAAATATCGATTAAAGACCTAGCCACTGTGGAATTGGCGATGATCGGCGAATTACGCTTAGCGCATGAAGAGATCCGTAACATCCATCAAGACCGTATTGAGTTTGAAGGTGCTGAACTAGAAAATATCGGCTTAGAAAGTACGGATGCTTGGCCTGAGATGGCTGAACTAGATGAGTTGTGGTTAGCGCCCTTTATCATCGATAAAAGCTGGGAACGTAAAGGTAAACATGCGTGGCGTAAAGTTGCTCCAGCGCTATATCAAGGTATTCCAGCATTAACAACGGGCAGTGTCGCGGTGATATTGAATAGCCAAGCTGCCCGACCGGATATGTGGTTAGCATTAGATATGCCGAATCCTGCACCAATGATGGGCAGCATGCTTAATACCGCCGAACTTATCAGCGCAGGTTGGAAGCAAGTTGTATTTACGGGGGATGAGACTGCTAGTGTAGATCATGCAGATACAGCGCATACCGATAAAGCCAGTCACTAAAGCGTAACGCCAGTTAATAATGGAACGTCATAATGAAAAATCCAAGAATGAAAAAAAGAGCAATAAAAAATCACATGAATAGCAGACTAAAAAATCTAATCGTTGCAGTTACTACCAGCGCAGTATTGCTAATGAGCGGCGCTGCTCAAGCCGCAGAAAAGCTCACCATTGGTATAACCCTACAGCCTTATTACAGCTATGTGAAAGCGGTTGTGGGTGATAAAGCCAATGTACTGCCATTGGTTGATGAAGGTTTTAACCCGCACAACTACCAACCACAACCAAATGATTTACGTCGACTTAAACAGATGGACGTGATTGTCGTGAACGCAATTGGCCATGATGACTTTGCCTTAAAAGTAATTAAAGCGGCAAACCGTGATGATCTCATTGTGATTAAAGCCAATAAAGATGTGCCGTTATTACCTGCGATTGGCCAATCTGTGGGTGAAGGCGCTGTAAACCCACATACCTTTGTAGGTTTATCAACGACCATTCAAAAGGTCTATACCATCGCCACTGAGTTATCAAAATTTGATCCTGATAACGCCCGTACTTATCGCAAAAATGCGCGTAAATATGCGACTGAATTCCGCAAAATGAAGCGCCAAGCGATGTTGACGTTAGGCGATCTCGATACCTCGGGCATGCTGGTGGCTACAACACATAATGCTTACGGTTATATCCTGCAAGAATTTGGTGTTGATGTTGCTGCGGTAATTGAACCTGCACACGGTGTTGAGCCGAGCGCGAGCCAGTTACAAGAAACGATCGAGAAGATCCGCGCGTCGAAGATTGACGTGTTGTTTTATGAATTAAATATGCCAAGCCGTTATGTGGAAACGATTGAAGCAGCAACGGGCGTGCAACTTTACCGTTTCTCACACATGACCCATGGCGCGTACGAAGAAGCGAAAGTGGCAGTGGAAATGAAAAGTAATTTAGATACCTTAGTAGAAGCAATGAAGTTTGCAGCAAAACGTTCCCTTGCTGATACAGCAACGACGAATACGGCGACTAATACCGCTACCAATATCAAGCAGGGGAGTTAGTCGTGGGTCCTGCAATTCGTTTACAAAATGTTGGTTTGCAATACGGTGATAATGTCATTTTAGAAGGCATTTCCCATTATTTAGAAGCGGGTCAATGCCATGTGATCATGGGACCCAATGGTGGCGGTAAAACATCGTTATTACGTTCTATTTTAGGCTTAACACCTTTCACGGGCAATATTGATATTCAATGGCCTGAACATAAAGGCAATATCGGTTATGTGCCGCAAAAGGCAACGTTTGAGTCTAGCCTACCGTTTACTGTGATGGATTTTATTCTGTTAAATCAGAGTCGTAATCCGCTGTTTTGGCGCAAGCGTAAAAAAGAACAAGATCATGCATTAGCGCAATTAGATCGCGTTGGCATGGCGAATCGTACTGACCGCCGAATGGGACAGTTATCAGGTGGTGAACAACAACGTGTGTTATTCGCACAGTCATTATTAGATAACCCCGATCTGTTAGTGCTTGATGAACCAACAACGGGTATGGATGAACAAGGTGTGCGTTACCTTGAGTCGTTAATTCATGAATTAGTGCGTGAGAATAAAACCATTTTAGCCGTGCATCACGATGTCAGTGCTGTGCGCCGTTTAGATGGTCAAGTGCATGTGGTTAATCGTCAGTTAGTTGATTCAGGCCCTGTGTCTGAGGTATTACGCGCAGACAAGATCGAGCGTTTATTCAATCATTATACTGGTGGCAATGTATCTGTTAGTGCATTAAGCGTTAACCCTGCTCAAGGAGTTAAATAATGGATACTATTCGTCATTGGGCACAACTGGGTGTGGATGCTGGTTGGTTGAGTGAGAGCTTCTCTTATTCGTTTATGGTGAATGCCGTTGTCGCTGCCATCTTACTTGGCCCGCTATTAGGTGGCCTTGGTACTTTGGTTATTGCTAAACGTTTAGCGTTCTTTTCTGAAGCAGTTGGTCACGCGGCATTAACGGGTATTGCCTTAGGTGTATTACTGGGTGAACCAGCAGAAAACCCGATTATTGGTTTATTCAGTTTCTGCATGATCTTCGCATTACTACTGCACTTTGTGCGTAACCGTACCAATGTACCTTACGATACTTTGGTGGGCGTTTTCCTTGCTTTCGCCTTAGCGGTCGGCGCGGCGTTACTGATGTACGTGGCACGTAAGATTAACATTCACATGTTAGAGAATGTATTGTTCGGTTCGATCTTAACGATCACCGATTATGACTTGTTGATCTTGGCGGTGACTTGTGGGGTTATTTTACTGGTATTGATACCCACCTTTAACCGTATTTTGCTGACCTGCATCAGCCCTGACATTGCTAAAGTACGTGGTTACGCGACGAACTTTTATGACTACTTATTTGTCATGATGATCACGTTGGTGACGATTGCATCGGTGAAGATTGTCGGTGCGGTGTTAGTGGGGGCTTTGTTATTGATCCCTGGTGCAACAGCACGCCTGTTAACCAAGAACATGGGGAGCTTTGTACTGATGTCGGCATTATTAGCGACGATAAGTTGTTTGATTGGTACTATTTTACCAATGGAATTAAAACTGCCAATCCCTTCTGGCGCGGCGATCATTATTGTATCGACGAGCTTTTTCTTAACGGCAACCTGCTATCGCATTGTGCGTAAAGGATAATTGATTATGACTTCTTCACTATTAAGCGTTAGCGCGGCAGTATTATTGCTAACATCAACATTGGGCTTTAGCCAAAAGGTCAGTGCGGCAGATATTCTTACTGCGACGCCTGTGACCTATATGTTAGCGGCTGAGTTAACCAAAGGTACGGATATTACTACCCAGTATTTACCGCCAAAACGTTATGGCATATTACGCTTGCCGAACTGGTTTAGTTCCAAAGGTGCGGCGCTAACAGAAAAAGCGGCGATTGACGCGCAAGTGGCGATTACCTTAGGGGCTGTTTGGCCACAAGACCCATTATTTGTGCATGCGCGTAAAGGCAATATTCGTATGATTGAAGTGGATGCATCTCAAGCTATTTCACCACGTGCACAAGGCGTTGCAGCGCTGCGTTTAGACGATGGTAGTATTTCGCCTTATACTTGGTTAAACCCGACTAACTTAACCCGTATGACGGCGATTGTGAGCCAAGATTTACAACAAGTATGGCCACAGCAAGCGGCGACCATTGCCAGTAATCAACAAGCTTTGATGATGTCGGTGCGTCATTTGATTAATCAACAGCAAGCGATGTTGTTAGACAATGAAATTGACTCTGTGGTGTTGTTATCAACAGAATTAGAAGACTTTGCCTCGGGTAATCAGTTGTTTGTAGTTGAGCGTTTAACCAAACCTGAATTGGAATGGACGGCGGAAGATAAGCAGGAATTGGTTGAGCTATTAATTGAAGACGATAGCTTATGGGTATTGACCTCGAAAAGAGCCAGTAAACAGCTGAAAGCATTAGTGCCAAATCCTGCGCGTATCTTAACCATTGATAGTATTGATCGTTGGGGTCGTGGGATTAACGCGGATAAGCCACTACAACGCTGGCAGTTAGCGCTTTAAGTTAGCTATTGATACTCTTAATAATCGATACTGAGTTTTGTTTAACTTATGCCTGGGAGTCGGTATAATTACCTTAATTAAAATAAGGATCATAAAATGAAATATCACCGTTTAAATGAAATCATCGAATTATTACAGCCAGAATGGCAGAAAGAACCTGATACTAATCTGCTGCAGTTACTTAGCACTTTGGCTGATGAGATGAAATTTGAAGGCGAGTTAGCTGAATTGAGTGATGATGCGCTTATCTATCATTTAAAAATGCGTAATAGTGCGAAAGATGAAATGATCCCAGGGTTAGCTAAAGATCACGAAGATGACTTTAAAACGGCTTTGTTAAAAGCACGCGGGTTCATGTAGTTTTACCCTCTTAGACGACCTATTTAATAAATTATTATATGGCTTGAGTATGAAATCCCCCTTTCTATTCGGGCCATTTTTTTACTGTTTCCTTGATGTATATCAAACCCTCTTTATTTTCACTTTTCCCCTATCGGTTAATTTATATCAATTAAGTTAATAAAAATTAATTAACAACATAAAAACTAACCTTTATAAAACATGGGTTTGTGTGATTTTGTGGATTATTTATTTCTACAGATTGCGCGCTTTAAAGCAAATGGCTAAACTCCATTTTTTCAAGTAGAAGGGCGGTTAGAAATGATGAATAAGCGAGTTACTCGACATATTTTGGCGGGTTTTTGTCTGTGTATTGCGTCATTTTCAGCGGCATCTGCAGATTTTGATAAATTAAAAAATATGTGTATGGCATGCCACGGTGATAGCGGTGTTAACCCTTATCAGTCAATCCCTGATCTTCGTGGCCAGAGCCTCGTTTATTTAAGAAATCAGATGTTCGCTTTTAAAAGCAGTGAACGAAAAGATATTACTATGAGCAAAGTTGCGCAGTTAGTTTCTGATGATGACATTAATAAACTCACCAAATTCTTCAGTGAACAGTAAGGTTTATAAGCATGAAACGTAGAGATTTTATTAAAGGCACATTTGCCGTCGGCGCGACGGCTATGTTACCGATTAATTGGGTATTTGCTGGTAACTTACCAAAAGGTCTTTCACCATTAGAAGTTGAATCGATAAAGTGGACCTCGGTTACTGATTTACCTGATTACTACAAGGTGCTAAACAGCACTCCGCTCAATGCTTATGTCGCAGATCATATGTTAGACCCAACGGTGACGCCTGCTAATGTCCCCTTTGTTCGTTGGAATGGTTTGCTGCCTGACTTTAAAGCGATGGACCCTAAAATTTGGCAATTCACTGTCGATGGTGCATCGTGTAAAACATCAAAAACATATACGATTGCAGATCTAAAAAGTAAATTTAAACACCATACTTATGCCTTGACGTTAGAGTGTGGTGGTAATAGCCGCAAAAACTTCTATCCGTCAACTAAAGGTAACCAGTGGAGTGATGCCGCAGTTTACTGTTCAGAATGGACTGGGGTATTAGTCAGTGACGTATTAAAAGATTGTGGTGTCAAAGATGATGCTGTGTATACCGGTCACCACAGTATTGACCGCCATTTAAGCGGTAAAGGTGATGCTATTTCCCGTGGTGTACCGATTAAGTACGCATTGGAAGATAACGCCTTGATCGCATGGTCAATGAATGGCGAAGAGATCCCGTACTTACATGGTTATCCTTTACGTATCGTATTTGGTGGCCGTCCTGCGTCAGTATCATCAAAAGCAGCAACCGGTATCAGTATTCGTAATGTTGAGCATGATGGTACTAAAATGGGTGCACCAGCTTACCGTGTACCGAAATATCCAGTTGCACCGGGCGAGAAAGTCGCACTCGATGATTTCGATATCATTGAGCACATGATAGTTAAATCATTGATTACCCATCCGCAAACCGGCAGTGAATTGAAGCTGGGTCAAAAAACTGAAGTGCGTGGACATGCTTGGGCTGGCCCGCTTGAAGTGGTGAAAATGGAAGTCAGTTATGACTATGGGTCGACTTGGCAGCTTGCGGATTTGAAAAAGCAGCCGAACAAAATGGCATGGCAAGATTGGTCTGTCGAACTTGATTTGCCGCAGCACGGCTATTATGAAATATGGTCAAAAGCGACAGACAGTGAAGGTACTTCACAACCTGTTGTACAACCGCAGTGGAATCCAAAGGGTTACATGTTCAATGGCTGTCATCGTATTGCGGTGCGGGTACAAGCATGAACAAACGTCACTGTTTAATTGTATTATGTTTGCTTGGTTTAAGCACGACTGCTGCGGCTAAAGTTGCTACATATGCTGTAGATCAAAAGTCTGGCCTGATCATGGCACCTGGTTGGGAATTGGTTAATAAGCAGTGTAACGCTTGTCACACCAGTTTAATTATTCCTCAGAATCGCGGTAATAAAGAAGATTGGCGAGCAACGCTAGAGTGGATGGTTGATAGCCAAGGCTTGTGGGATCTGAGTGACACTTGGGAACCGGTTCTAGATTATTTGTCGACTAATTATAACCAGCAAAAAATCGACTTAACTACATTTAGACGGCTACCTTTAGCGGTTGACGATATGCCGCCTGAGGCAAAATAGAGTGAGTATTTCTAGCATGATAAAAAAAATAGTATTCGCTACTGCCTTAATGTTTGCTTCTGCCACAGTAATGGCAACCGATACCGATGTAGTTAAACCTAATTTTGCCAATGGTAAACAACTTTCTGAGCGCTGCTTAGCTTGCCATAATGAAAGTCGATTAGAAGAGTTTAATTACTTTCCCTATCTGGAAGGGCAGAAATACAAATACATAGTTCGTCAATTAAATAATTTCAAATTGGGCTTGCGCAAAAGCCCATTTATGGAAGGTGAAGTGGCGTACCTGTCGGGACAAGATATGATTGATGTGGCTTATTACTTTAGCCAACAGCCGAAAAAAAAGCCTAAGCAATAATCGCAATTAACAGCGCACATGCGGCGAGTCTATATATTGCATATAGGCTCGTTTCATCTTTTCCCCAGGTAACGTTTCAATACTTCTGGTGCATTCTCATCGGCCAAAATAGCAGTGCTTGCATGCAGTGCGATCTTACCATCAGCCACAAAGGCAATATTATCGGCGATCTGTAAGGCATCATCCGGATTATGGGTGACCATTAATACCGTGATGCTATGTGCTTTATTTAGCTTAGCTATCAAGCGCAACATCTCTTGGCGCAAAGCCGGGTCGAGGGCGCTAAACGGTTCATCGAGTAATAACAAAGGTTGTTTGCGTGCCAGGCAGCGGGCAATACCAACGCGCTGACGCTGACCGCCACTTAAGTCTCCGGGCAGACGGTTGAGTAATTCCGTTATCTCGACTTGTTGGGCCGCTTTTTCAAGTGCAGTTTGTTGGTCTGCATCGAGTTTCATGTTCGGTGCTAAACCAATGGCGATATTCTGCTTTACCGTTAAATGGTTAAACAAATTATGCTCTTGAAACAAGGTGGTGATCGGTCGTTGTGCGGGCGCTTTAGCTAATATTGATTCCTCCTGAAAGCAGATGTCACCAGATAACGGTTGGTTAAAACCGGCAATAAGGTTTAGCAAGGTCGATTTGCCTGAACCACTCGCCCCCAAAATTGCTAAAGTTTCCCCTCGATTAACCGCTAAGTCAAATTGCATCCGCATTTGCTCATAGGCAAAGGTAATATTATCGACGCGTAATAGCGTGTGACTATTGGCGTGAGAATTAGGCATGTTTGCCTCCAATAATTCGTTCAAACAGATAGAAAATAACACCGCACAGGGTTAATAAGAAAATGGCGGTAACGGCCGCGGCATCAAGTTGATAACTGCCGAGCTGGCGATAGAGTACCAAAGGTAAGGTTTGCATATCTTGGCTACCAAATAATGCGATGACACTTAAATCACCCAGTGATAAAACACACGCTAGCCCTAATCCCATCGCAATAGGTTTACGCAATAGTGGCCATTCGATAATCCGCAGGCGTTGCAAACGTGATAAACCTAAGCTGACGGCGAGTTTGTCATAGGATGCAAAGCTATCTTGGATCGGTTGGTTCAATACGCGCAGTAAGTAAGGCAGCGCCATTAATGCATTGACGAGAATAACGAGCCAAGCTGCGATACTAAACACATCTACATAGGGACGTAATAATAAGAACAGACCAGTACCGAGTACTAACGCTGGCACCACTAAAATAATGGCGCCAATATTTTCAATGCCATAGGCTAAGGTCATTAATTTAAAGTGCACTTTCAATATTCGGGTTGAGAACAAGATGGCGCAGGCGAGTAGCAGACTAAGCAAGCCAGAACTCAGGGCTATTTGTAATGATATGCCCGTAGCTTGCCATAACATCGGCTGGCTAAGCACGCTGAGGGTATTGCTGTTAATACCGCTGATAATAATCGCTAGCATCGGCGGTGCTAATAAACAAGTCGCGAGCATAAAGCTAAGTCCATCTGCGATTTTACTGCTGAGGCTATGGCCGTCAGGGCGACGAAAGTAATTGCCTGATGGCGCAGACATAGGTTGTGACTTTAAAAATATCGCGCTAAAGATCATTAATACCACGGTGATCGCCACTTGAATTATCGCCAAAGCCACCGCTTGCTCGATATCAAACTCAAACTTGAGCGCTTGATAGATAGCCACTTCAAGTGTGGCGTAATCAGGCCCACCGCCGAGCGACATGACGATAGCGAAGCTAGTAAAACACAGCATGAAGATAAGACTGATTAACGAGGGTAATTGTTGCTTTATCTTCGGCCATTCTAAGGTGATAAAGACATGGCGAGACTGTAAGTTAAGTTGACTGGCTAAACGCCAGGATTCACTCGGGATAGAGTCAAGCGTTTGCAGTAAAATCCGCGTGGCTAACGGTACATTAAAAAACAGATGGGCGAGTAAAATACCGGTTAAGCCATAAATGTAATGACCCGCATCGATATTCAGCAAGGCCAGGAGTTGGTTTACCCAGCCATTTTTACCGTGCACGGCGACAATACCAAAGATGGCAATGATGATTGGCAGCACTAACGATAGGTTAAATAGCTTGATGATTAATTGCTTACCGGTAAACTCTCGGCGGGAAAAAGCCCGTGCCAGTGGGATCGCCAAACCAATACTTAAGGCTGTAGATAGGGCTGCTTGGTAAAAGCTAAAGCTAATGACATGTTGGGTATAAGAGTCAGCCAGCACACTGCTAAAGTCTAACTCGGCTTGTGAGAAATTAAGTAGGGCTGTAAAACTACCGCCTACCAGCAGTAAAATGATGCTGATGGCGAGCAAAGCGCTACACCACCAGTATTTATGCGAATTCACGATCATAATTTTGATTAGTTATCGACTAATTATTGAGTAACAGCGTTACGCCATTCCTTCACCCAAGATTTACGTGATTGAGCGACTTCTTCTGGAGTGAACTCGATGGTTTTTGCTGGGCTAATCAGTTGGTCGAATTCGCTTGGCAGTGCGGCAGCTTGTTTTGCTGGTAACATCCAGTTACCTGTTGCAATCACGTTTTGGAATGCAGGGCTAAGTACAAATGCCATGAATTGATCGGCTAACTCAGGGTTTGCCGCATCTTTTAAACGCGCCACAACTTCTGTTTGTTGGTAGTGACCTTCGCTGAATTCAACCGCTTTATATTTAAATTCGTTCTCTGCCACCATGTGATAAGCCGGTGATGTGGTATAGCTTAATACCATATCCGCTTCGCCTTTTAAGAACATGCCGTAAGCTTGGCTCCAACCTTTCGTGATGGTAACGGTTTTATCTGCAATTTGTTGCCACGCTTGTGGCGCTTTATCACCATAAACCGCTTTGACCCATAGCATAAAACCTAGGCCCGGCGTGCTGGTACGCGGATCTTGATAGATAATGTTGAGATCTTTACGTTCAATTAATTCAGCTAAACTGGCTGGTGGATTAGTTAATTTTTCACTGTCATAGATAAAAGCAAAGTGGCCAAAATCGAATGGAATAAAGTATTTGTTAGTCCACGGGTTTGGCAGCGATAATTTACTGGTATCTAGTTGGTGCGGAGCTAGCAGTTGAGTTTTTTCTGCTTCAGCCATCAGATTGTTGTCTAAGCCTAGTAATACATCAGCCTTAGTATATTTACCTTCAAGTTTGACACGATTAAGAATACTCACGCCGTCTTCTAATGCCACTAAATTCAATGTGCAATTACATTCTGCTTCAAATGCGGTTTTTACTTTTGGACCAGGGCCCCAATCGGATGCAAATGAATCGTAGGTATAAACATTTAATACTGGCTTATCAGCTGCGTTAGCCACCGATATTGATAGCGAAGGTAATAGCAGGGCGGTGCAAAGTGCTAGTTTTTTGATCGTGTGCTTCACGTGTTCTCCTAGAATGTGAAGCATAGAACTTATGACTCAATTAGTCGAATCTCATTCCTATGCCAGCATTATCTGGTTCAAGTTAATACGGGTGTTATCTCAGCCACTGTGACTCTTTAATTAAAAGTCTGGTAGCACCCCGATGAGTGAGCGCCTATTGTATTTTTATTTGTTTCAAAGTGCCAGTAACAATAATGAGATTGAGTAATATTTAATTATCCCTTTAGTGGTGCATTAATATTTTAAGTTGCACCAATAATAGCCAACACTTTGCTGGTTATTATATTTTTTAACTTTAAGGTTAACTTTAAGGTTATGTTTTTTAATCACTTTTGTATTTATTTCCTCATTCCTATTATTAATTGGCATAACAGTTGCCTCTTAATGGATAGGTTCATAATAAGGAAGTTAAATCATGTTCACAGTTAACAAAGCTAAATTTTCTCATCTTGCAGTAACTGTCGCATTCACATTGGGTGTTGCTTCATTTAACGCTGTTGCAGCAGAGGACAGTATTAAAGTCGGTGTATTACATTCATTGTCGGGTACGATGGCGATCAGTGAAACAACATTGAAAGACACTATTTTAATGATGATTGAGGAGCAAAATAAACAAGGCGGTATTTTAGGTAAACAGCTTGAGGCTGTAGTTGTTGATCCTGCATCAAATTGGCCACTGTTTGCTGAAAAAGCCCGTGAGCTAATTGAAAAAGAAAAGGTTGATGTGGTATTCGGTGGTTGGACATCGGTATCGCGTAAATCGATGTTACCTGTATTTGAAGAACTTGATAGCCTATTATTTTACCCTGTGCAATACGAAGGGGAAGAGTCCTCTAAAAACGTTTTTTATACGGGCGCAGCGCCGAACCAACAAGCTATTCCCGCGGTTGATTACTTGATGAATGACATGGATGTAAAACGCTGGGTATTAGCGGGCACGGATTATGTTTATCCACGTACGACGAATAAGATCTTAGCTGCCTACCTTAAATCTAAAGGTGTTGCTGACAGTGACATCATGGTGAATTACACCCCGTTTGGCCATTCCGATTGGCAATCTATTGTGTCAGACATTAAGAAATTTGGCGCCAAAGGCAAGAAAACCGCTGTTGTCTCTACCATTAATGGCGACGCCAATGTTCCCTTCTATAAAGAGTTAGGCTCGCAAGGTGTGTCTGCTGAAGATATTCCGGTGGTGGCCTTCTCTGTGGGTGAAGAAGAGTTATCGGGGATGGATACCTCGGCGTTGGTGGGTCACTTAGCGGCATGGAATTATTTCATGAGTGTTGAAACTCAAGCCAATGATGAGTTTATTGAGAAATGGCAGAAATTTACCAAGGATGAAAGTCGAGTAACCAATGACCCAATGGAAGCCAGCTATATCGGCTTTCAAATGTGGGCGAAAGCCGTTGAAAAAGCCGGTACCACAGATGCGGGTGCAGTTCAAAATGCGATTATTGGTGTGACAGTGCCTAACTTAACAGGTGGTTACGCGACGATGATGCCAAATCACCATATCACTAAGCCAGTATTGTTAGGCGAAATTCAAGCTGATGGTCAGTTTGAAACCGTATGGGAAACCACAGGCGTTGTCGCTGGTGATGCTTGGTCTGATTACCTACCTAGCTCTAAACCACTGTACTCAAGTTGGTTAGCACCCTTATCTTGCGGTAGCTTTAATGTGACGATAGGTAAGTGTACTGGAGCGTCTAAGTAATCATTGATTAATGGTTTAACTCAGGGGGGCTGATGATGGTAATTGGCTACCCTGCTGCGCGTTATTCTTATTAACAGGGAAAGTTATGAACAAATATGCCGGCATAATATCGCCATCGTCGACCTTATTATTCACTGTATTGGTATTACTACTATCAATGGGCAGCATTAATAAGAGTTGGGCTGCTGTGACGATAGATTCATTTTCAGACGTCGAAAAACAGCTTACTCAGCGCAGTTTTGATAATAAAATAACTGCGGTAAATTGGTTAAGCCAAACGGCATATCCGAATTCCTCTCAGGCCAAGAAATTATTAACTGACTTGCTTTCCAGTCGCATTTTCTATCATAAAAAACAAAAAACCTTATTTCTAATTGCTGATCATTCCACCGGTCAATCAGCAATTAAATTAACGTCGATATTTACCCTTGATGCAGATGCAACCTTCGTTGCAGATACGCCAACGAGTCGTTCGCCTGAAACTGTGCTCATCGTCAAAACACGGGATTTTAAGAAAGTATCGCTTAACAATAAATTGCGTAAAAGCATTCGCTTGGGTATCGCTAGACTTGATTTAATATCGAGTGATGCAGGATTACGCCAGCAAGCCATACAAAGTTTATTGGGTAATGTTGATCCCGCTATCCAAACGTTATTGCGTCAACGCTTAACCGTTGAAGATGTTGAGAAAAACAAAACCTTATTAACATTGGCGTTGGCTATCGGTACGGTGGCGACATCGGAAGACAAAATAGCATTATTAGCTGCAGTGAACTTATTAGCGGACTCGATAGAGCCAACGGCTTTTAGCACGCTAGACACTGTCGTGAATACGACATCAGATGATGACTTAAGACAGGCTGCGCAGCGAGGGCTAGACAATTACGCACAAAGCCAGCAAGTCTATTCAACGCTTGAAACCTTGTACTTTGGCTTGAGCCTTGGTTCGGTATTAGCGTTAGCGGGGTTAGGTCTTGCTATTACCTTTGGGGTGATGGGCGTGATAAATATGGCGCACGGTGAGCTGATTATGCTCGGTGCATATACCACTTATGTTATGCAGCAATTAATGCCGGATAATATTGGACTGTCGTTAGTACTTTCTATCCCTGCGGCGTTTATTGTTTCCGGTTTAGTCGGCATCGCCATTGAGCGCGGGGTGATACGTTTTCTTTATGGCCGCCCATTGGAAACATTACTGGCAACCTTTGGTATCAGCCTTATTCTGCAGCAAGCAGTGCGTAGTGTATTCTCGCCACTGAATCGCTCTGTGGCTACCCCGGATTGGATGAGTGGTATGTTGGAGTTTAATCCAATGTTGGCGCTGACCTATAACCGTTTATACATAATTATTTTCTGCTTATTCGTGTTCTGTACACTTATTTTTGTATTAAAGAAAACGCCATTGGGTTTACAAGTGCGTGCAGTATCACAAAATCGTTCGATGGCGCGAGCGATGGGCGTGCGTTCGGAATGGGTTGATGCCATGACTTTCGGCTTAGGTTCTGGTGTGGCAGGTATTGCTGGTGTGGCCTTGTCGCAATTAACCAATGTTGGACCGAATATGGGCCAGAGTTACATTATTGATTCGTTTATGGTCGTGGTATTTGGTGGGGTAGGTAATCTGTGGGGTACCTTGGTTGCTGGTTTAAGCCTAGGTTTATTCAACAAGTTATTAGAACCTTGGGCTGGTGCGGTACTGGCTAAGATCTTAGTACTGGTATTCATTATCCTATTTATTCAAAAGCGCCCGCGTGGACTATTTCCACAACGTGGCCGTTCGGCCGAGGAGTAACCCATGTTACACAAGCTATTCGCGAATTCAATGCTAAAAACAGACCGTGGTGGTCAGCTATTGATGCTGCTACTGACAACGTTGTTAATTCTGGTGCCAGCACTTAACTTATTGGTGCCCCAAGGTCATTTTTTACATATCGAAACTTACACTATTACCCTGTTAGGTAAATATCTTACCTATGCATTACTGGCGATGTCTGTGGACTTGGTATGGGGTTATTTAGGGATTTTAACCTTAGGTCACGGGGCATTTTTTGCTTTAGGTGGTTATGCCATGGGCATGTATCTGATGCGTCAAATCGGTGATCGTGGTGTTTACGGTAACCCTGAACTACCTGATTTCATGGTGTTCTTAGATTGGCAGGAATTACCGTGGTTTTGGCAAGGCTTCGATATGTTCTGGTTTGCCTGTTTGATGGTGGTTTTAGTGCCTGCTGCACTGGCGTTAGTGTTTGGGTTTTTATCATTTCGAGCCCGTGTTTCTGGGGTGTATTTATCTATCATGACCCAAGCCCTTACATTTGCGCTGATGTTGGCATTCTTCCGAAATGAGATGGGGTTTGGTGGAAATAATGGTTTAACCGATTTTAAAGATATCCTCGGCTTTAGTTTACAAGCCGATACCACCAAGGTGGGTTTATTTATGGCGTCAGTAGTGGCGTTAATATTGGGTTACCTTACTTGTCGTAAAGTGGTTTCAAGTCGCTTAGGTAAGGTGGCCGTGGCAATACGCGATGCCGAACCTCGGGTGCGCTTTATTGGTTATAACGTGGCTAACTTTAAACTGGGGATCTTTATTTTATCGGCAATGTTAGCTGGGATCGCCGGTGCTTTGTATGTACCGCAAGTCGGGATCATTAATCCGGGTGAATTCTCACCACTTAATTCGATTGAGATTGTGGTTTGGGTCGCTCTCGGTGGGCGTGCGACTTTATTTGGCGCGATCATTGGTGCGCTGTTAATTAATTATGCCAAAAGTTGGTTCACCATTGAACTACCGGAAGTGTGGTTATTTGCCCTTGGTAGTTTGTTTGTCTTGGCGACGTTGTTTTTACCGAAAGGGGTGACGGGGTGGTTTACTGATCGATCTAACCGCAATAAGAAGTCTAACCGCAACAAAAGCTTGGCGACGAAGGAGAGTACCTCATGAGTAATTCTAATCAGGTAGATATGCAGCAGGTGAACACCGCATCGGTATTAACTTCACAATTTACTGATCAGGCTATTGCAGCTAGTCCGCAATATAAGGAACAAGGTTTTACCGCGCCGTTGGCCAAGCAGATCCGTGACAACGTCAGTCAGTTAGCCCGTCGTGATCAGGTATTTGAATTTCTGAAACCGCCGCATAATCCACTCATTGATACTCGTCATAATATCTTGCTGTATTTAGAAGGCGTATCTGTGTCTTTTGATGGTTTTAAAGCTATTAATGATCTTAATTTATACATTAAAGAAGGGGAGTTGCGCTGCATTATTGGTCCTAATGGTGCGGGTAAAACCACCATGATGGATATCATTACCGGTAAAACCCGTCCTGATAGCGGGCAAGTCTGGTTAGGCTCTAAACTGAATTTATTAAAAATGGATGAGGCGCAGATTGCTAATGCGGGAGTGGGACGTAAATTTCAGAAACCTACGGTATTTGAATGTTTATCGGTCTGGCAGAACTTAGAGTTATCAATGGCGGGTAGCCGTAACGTTTGGTCGGTATTTCGTGCCAAATTATCCGGAGAGCAGCGCGATGAAATAGAACGGGTATTAGTTTTGATTGGCTTACCAGAACAAGCCGCAATGGACGCGGGTAGTTTGTCCCATGGTCAAAAACAGTGGCTGGAAATTGGCATGTTACTGATGCAAAAACCCAAGCTGTTGTTAGTCGATGAACCTGTTGCAGGGATGACACACCAAGAAATGGATCGCACCGCAGAGTTATTGAATTCGCTAGCAGGTGATCATTCAGTCGTCGTTGTCGAGCATGACATGGACTTTGTGCGCTCCATTGCCAGTACCGTGTCGGTATTGCATCAAGGCAGTGTCTTAGCTGAAGGTTCAATGACTGACATTCAAAATAACGCCAAAGTTAAACAAGTTTATCTGGGAGAGTAGCCATGTTATCGATTAAAGGTGTGAATCAGTTTTATGGTGAAAGCCATACCTTGTGGGATCTTGATATGCAGATACCAAAAGGTAAATGTACTGTTTTAATGGGTCGTAATGGTGTGGGTAAAACCACATTACTGCAATGCGTGATGGGATTATTACCACTTAAAAGTGGCGAGATAGTATTGCAAGGTAAAAATATTGCCCCGCTGAGTGCGGAAAGCCGCGCGCGTCATGGCGTTGGTTATGTGCCGCAAGGCCGACAAATATTCTCATCGCTCACGGTTGAGGAAAATCTACAAATAGGATTACCGATCCGTGCTAAAGGTGATCGTAAGATCCCGGAGTTTATCTATCAGTTATTTCCGGTATTAAAAGAAATGCTGCACCGTCGAGGTGGTGATTTATCCGGTGGTCAGCAGCAGCAATTAGCCATTGGTCGAGCGCTGGTGATTAACCCGCAATTGCTGATTTTAGATGAGCCGACTGAAGGCATCCAACCTAATATCGTCCAAGAGATTGGTGACATTATCCGCAAGCTCAATCAAGAATTGGGCTTAACCGTCTTGTTGGTCGAGCAGAAATTACCTTTTGCCAGAAAGGTCGGTGATAACTTCTGTTTACTGGACCGAGGTCGTGCAGTCGCCAATGGTGATATGGCGATGTTAACTGATGAACTAATTCAGGAATACCTCACAGTGTAAATAATCTGTTAAATATACAACATCTATGTCACAGTGGTGTAAACAATCTAAAAAATAAAAAAGCATTGCTAATCTAATACTTAAACGGAGATGTAAATGGAATTAACGCCGAGAGAGAAAGATAAATTATTGTTGTTTACGGCGGCTTTAGTGGCTGAGCGTCGTTTGGCGCGAGGGTTAAAGTTGAATTATCCGGAATCCGTTGCCCTGATTAGTGCTGCCATTATGGAAGGCGCTCGTGATGGCCTTACTGTAGCTGAATTAATGGCGTTTGGTCGAACTGTGCTCACTGCTGAGCAAGTCATGGAAGGTATCCCTGAAATGATTTCTGATGTGCAAGTTGAAGCTACATTTCCTGACGGTACCAAACTTGTCACGGTACATGAACCAATCATATAGGGATGATGATGGCGAATAAAATACACACAGGATCAGGTATGATCCCAGGACAAATGCAGGTAGCGAGTGGTCATATCACCTTAAATGTGGATATGCCCACCGTGTCAGTAATCGTCGCAAACATTGGTGATCGTCCTATCCAGATCGGTTCACATTATCATTTTTACGAAGCCAATGATGCACTGACCTTTGAGCGTGAACTTACCTTAGGTTTTCGACTTAATATTGCTGCCGGTACTGCTATTCGTTTCGAACCGGGGCAAAGCCGTACTGTTGAATTAGTCGCTTTTGGTGGCAATCGTATGGTTTATGGTTTTCAGGGCAAGGTCATGGGCAGTATTGATGAATTTACGGCACAGCATGCTGTGACAGACAAGGAAGCATGCTGTGAAAACAAGGATGAGGGTAAATAGATGGCGAAAATTTCAAGGCAAGCCTACGCGGAGATGTTTGGCCCTACCACTGGCGATAGATTACGTCTAGCAGATACGGAACTGTGGTTAGAAGTAGAACATGACTATACCCGTTATGGTGATGAAGTTAAATTTGGCGGTGGCAAGGTTATTCGTGATGGCCAAGGTCAAAGCCAGCTAACGTCGCAATATACTCCAGATTTAGTGATAACCAATGCGGTTATTCTCGATCATTGGGGCATAGTTAAGGCCGATATCGGGGTTAAAAATGGCCGGATTATCGCGATAGGTAAGGCGGGGAATCCAGACGTTCAGTCAGGTGTTGATATTATCATTGGTCCTGGTACTGAGATCATCGCAGCAGAAGGCTCAATTATTACTGCTGGTGGTGTTGATTCACATATTCACTTTATCTGCCCACAGCAAATTGATGAAGCGCTGACTTCCGGTATTACCACTATGATCGGTGGTGGTACAGGGCCAGCGACCGGTACCAATGCCACAACGTGTACACCTGGACCGTGGAATATTCACCGTATGTTGGAGTCTTTAGATAACTTTCCGATGAACTTTGGTTTGTTAGGTAAAGGTAATGCCAGTGTACCTGCACCTTTGCATGAACAAGTTGCCGCAGGGGCTATTGGTCTAAAACTGCATGAAGATTGGGGCACGACTCCAGCATCGATTGATAACTGTTTAACGGTTGCTGATGAAACTGATGTGCAAGTCGCGATCCACACCGATACCCTCAATGAGTCAGGTTTTGTCGAGTCAACACTCGATGCTATTGGTGATCGCGTTATTCATACTTACCATACCGAAGGTGCTGGTGGTGGTCATGCGCCAGATATTATTCGGGCTTGTGGTGAATCCAATATATTACCGTCATCAACCAATCCAACCCGCCCTTATACCGTGAACACAATTGATGAACATTTAGATATGTTGATGGTTTGCCATCATTTATCGCCGTCTATTGCTGAAGATGTCGCTTTTGCAGAATCCCGTATTCGTCGTGAAACGATTGCTGCCGAAGATATCTTGCATGATCTGGGCGCTTTTTCGATGATCGCGTCGGATTCGCAAGCAATGGGGCGTGTAGGGGAAGTGATTTCTCGTACTTGGCAAACCGCGCATAAGATGAAAGTACAACGTGGTAGTTTGCCACCAGATCCACCACACCATGATAATTTCCGCATTAAGCGTTATGTCGCTAAATACACCATTAACCCTGCAATTACACACGGAATGAGTCATGAAGTTGGTTCTGTTGAAGTGGGGAAATTGGCTGATTTAGTATTATGGAAGCCAGCATTCTTTGGTGTTAAGCCCAGTTTAATTATCAAAGGTGGCATGATCGCATCTGCGCCGATGGGCGACCCGAATGGGTCTATTCCAACGCCACAACCTGTTCACTATCGTCCTATGTTTGGTAGTTTTGGCCGCGCGTCGCAGAATACCTCTATGTTGTTTGTTTCTCAGCAAGCGAAACAGGATGGTATTCCCGAGC
>NZ_JASJHF010000185.1:0-18989 GCF_033791185.1 Moritella sp.
TAACGGTATTTTCTTTGGTATGCACTCACTATTAATGCAAGATAGTTATGGCCAGATCCAAGAGTCATACTCTATATCCGCAGGTTTAGATTTCCCATCGGTTGGTCCACAACACGCCCACTTATATACCTCTGGTCGTGCTCAGTACCCATCAGTAACCGATGATGAAGCATTAGCGGCATTCCAGTTATTATCATCAAGAGAAGGTATTATTCCTGCGCTCGAATCATCTCACGCATTGGCTTATGCCCTGCAAATGATGGAGCAGGATATGGATAAAGAACAAATCTTAGTGGTTAACTTATCAGGACGTGGCGATAAAGATATCTTCACTGTTGCCGATATTATTGAAGGTAAAGGAGCATTATAATGGGACGTTATCAACAAGCTTTTGCTGAGCTAGCAGCAAAGAATGAAGGCGCTTTCGTTCCTTTCGTAACGATCGGCGATCCAAACCGCAAACAATCAATGGCGATCATCGAAACGCTCGTGGCAGCGGGTGCAGATGCCTTGGAACTGGGTATTCCATTCTCAGATCCAGTGGCTGATGGCCCGACGATCCAAAAAGCCACAACGCGTGCATTAAACGCTGGTATCAACCCAGATATTTGTTTTGAAATGCTCACCGAGATCAGAACCAAATATCCGCAAATGCCAATTGGTTTGTTACTGTATGCCAACCTTGTTTACGGCAATGGTACCGATAAATTCATGCAAAAAGCGGCTGCCGCTGGTGTTGATTCATTATTGATTGCCGACGTACCGGTGCAATACGGACAGCAATTTAAAGAAGCGGGTGATAAAGTCGGTATCGAAAGTATCTACATCGCGCCGCCAAATGCCGATGATGCAACGCTGCAACAAGTTGCTGAGCAAGGTGCTGGTTATACTTACCTACTTAGCCGTGCAGGTGTAACGGGCGCAGAAACTAAAGCTGAAATGCCAGTGGGTCCATTATTGGCAAAACTGAAATCGTTTAATGCTGCGCCATGTTTACTGGGTTTTGGTATTTCATCACCAGAGCAAGTTAAAAAAGCCATTGAAGCTGGTGCTGCTGGTGCCATCTCCGGTTCAGCAATTGTCAATATCATTGAGAAAAATCTAGGTGATAATACGCAAATGCTACAAGACTTAGCTGAATTTGTGACGCCAATGAAAGCGGCGACACGCGCGTAGCCTAATATAAACGAAACATAACGCTTTACCAATTAAGCCCTTAGTGCCTATTATTATGACTATCGCATCATAGTAGGTCACTGGGGCTTTTTTAGTGCCAAGAATATTTACTGAATAACTCTCTCCGAAGAAACAAGGAAGCACCATGACAGGTTATTTCATTCAAGCATTTATTTATCTGTTTGCAGCCGTTATCGCTGTGCCGATTGCCAAACGCCTTGGCCTCGGCTCGGTACTCGGTTATTTGATCGCAGGTGTGATTATCGGCCCTGTTATTGGCTTAGTAGGTAGTGAAACAGCCACTATTCAGCATTTTGCCGAATTCGGGGTCGTGATGATGCTATTTCTCGTCGGGCTCGAACTAGAGCCGCGTATGCTCTGGGACATGCGCCATCGTCTTATTGGCTTAGGCGGTTTACAAGTCGGCTTAACCACAGCGGCTGTGATGGGTATCAGTCTTGCGCTCGGTTTAGACTGGGGATTGGCTCTGACCATAGGGTTGATATTCTCATTGTCATCAACCGCGATTGTATTGCAAACCTTTAACGAAAAAGGCCTGACCAAAACTGAAGGTGCACGCTCTGCATTCTCAGTGTTGTTGTTTCAAGATATTGCCGTGATCCCGATGTTGGCGTTAATTCCATTATTAGCGATTCCAGAATTGGTTGAACAGGCGAAAAATGCGGTACAAGCTGCGAGTGCACAGCATGAAGAGTTATCCCTCGTTGCCAATATCTCAGGTATTTATTATGCCTTAGTGATTATAGTGGCGATCACAGGCGTGATCGTTGGCGGTCATTATCTAAGTCGTCCACTGTTTAAATTTGTCGCCAGTTCTAAAGTTAACGAGATCTTTACTGCCACCTCATTAATGCTAGTGATCGGTATCGCCGCTATCATGAATTTAGTTGGTCTGTCCCCTGCCCTTGGCGCCTTCTTGGCCGGCGTAGTATTAGCAAGCAGTGAATTTAGACATCAGCTTGAAGCGACTATCGAACCTTTCAAAGGCTTGTTATTGGGCTTGTTCTTTATGACCGTTGGCGCTGGCATCGACTTCGCTATTTTGTTTAACGACACCGTGACTATCGTCTCAATCACGCTCGGTTTAATGTTAGTAAAAGCAGCAGTATTATTTATTTTGACAGTGGTATTTAAAATCAAAGGCAGTGACCGCTGGTTACTGGCGCTGAGTTTAGCCCAAGCCGGTGAGTTTGGATTTGTATTAATCGGCTTTACTGTTAACAACCATGTGTTACCCGTTGACCTTGCACAAACCTTATCCTTGTCTGTCGCGCTGTCGATGTTCTTAACACCGGCGTTATTTATCTTTTATGATCGCGTGATCTTACCGCGCTACATAAATAAAACTAATCAACAAGAAAGTGACGATATCGAAGAACATGGCGATGTCATCGTCGCAGGTATCGGCCGTTTCGGCCAGATTGTTAACCGTCTATTAGTTGCCAACGGCGTGAAAACAGTGGTACTGGATCATGACGTTAATATGATCGAAAGAGTACGATCATTTAAAATGACAAGTTACTTTGGTGATGCAACCCAACCTAGCTTGCTTGAAACCGCTGGCATAGCTAACGCCAGCTTATTTATCGTTGCCATTGACGATAAAGCCAGAGCAGTTGATCTGGTGCGTTACATCAAGCAGCATTACCCACAGGTTAAAGTATTAGCGCGGGCTTATGACCGTGGACACGGTTATTCGTTACGTCACGCAGGGGCTGAGCATGTCGTCAGCGAGACCTACCATTCAGCATTAGTACTAGGCTCGCAAGCACTGACTAACCTTGGCTTTAGTGAACAACAAGCAAAAGATGTCAAACTCACCTTTAAAGCAATAGAGAAACAAAGTAAAAAAACTTTATACCAAACTTGGTTGAATAATAGTGAAGATGATAAGTTTAATACCGCTTATCGAGACCTGTATCTACAGCTTGAAGATAGTTTAGCCGAGGTAATGAAAAATAGAGATAAGTCTGAAAAACCAATAAATTATGATATTTAGAAATAAAACGACACAGCAAAGGTTGAATGAATAGTATGACTCCAGCAGTAAAATTAGCTAAAAAGGCAAAAATAGCCCATAAAACCCATGAGTATAAGCATGATTCAAACGCTGGATCTTATGGCTTAGAGGCAGCAGAAAAAATGGCTGTCGCTGCTGAGCGTATATTCAAGACCTTAGTGGTAGATGTGGGAGATAAAAAACTGGTGGTTGCCGTGGTACCCGTCACCGCGATGCTCAATCTAAAAGCCATCGCCAAGGCTGCGAAAGCCAAGAAAGCAGTGATGGCGGATAAAGATGATGTAATGCGCTCTACAGGTTATGTACTTGGTGGAGTCAGTCCCTTAGGACAAAAGAAGCGCTTACTCACCGTCATTGATAGCTCTGCAGAAATACATGAGACTATCTATGTCAGTGCTGGTCGACGTGGTTTGGAGATCGAACTTAGCCCGTTAGACTTAAAGCAGTTAACCCAAGCTGAGTTTGCCGCTATTAGTAGTGAATAACGATTAGCAACGACTCTCTTTTATAAAAATAAAGCCCTGTAGATCGCTCTACAGGGCTTTTATGCGCACTTAAAGAATAAATAATAAGAAATTAACTAAAAGTCATATCTTGCAGCCATGTGCAACTGGTCTTCATTACCATCAACGCCATCAATAACATACTCAGCCACCAATCGGAAGTTGGGATTAAACTTATAAGCAAGACCCAGCGCGGTTTGATCAACCGTATTGTCATTTAATGTATCGGTATCACGCTGTTTATAAGTAACCGTGCCCGTTAGCTTATCTAAGCTATAAGCAAGAGAAAACTCATAGGCAATCCAGTCATTAGCATCTTTAGCGGCTGCTGTATTAGGTGTGTCAACAGAGGTACTATCTCCCACAATCGATGCGGTTAAGCCCTTAAGTTTATAACGCGCAGCGACGAGAATAGTGGATCGATCATAATCTAAATTAGCGGTATAATTTTCCGTCATGACACCAGTATAGGTGGCTCCTAACTCCAGACCAAAATCAAAACCATAAACACCACCAACAGCATAACTTGATTGGCTCTCATCGCCACTACCATCATCACTGGATTCCGGCTGCACATGCGCCACTAAGTTAAGGTTATCATCAAGCATCTTAGCTTCAAGTTTTAAAATATTGGTTTGTCGATTTAAATTGCCTAAAGCAGGGTTCCCCGAATAATTAGTCGTACCAGCATCAGCCCAATCAGCAATAATTTCATCCGCAGCATAGTTACGACCAAAGGTTAATTGCCCGAGATTATTTCTCAATCCGGCATACATCAAACGCGTTTTAGATTCTGAATTAGCATCACTGTTGTCGCGAGATTCAAATTGCATTTCAATATGCCCAAGCGCAGTTAAATCATCCGCTAAAGTTGAAGATGCTTTAAAACCGGTACGGAAATAGCTATCTGAACGACCATCACTTTTTGCATCTTTACCATCTTGATAAATATAAGCCGCGTAAGCTCGACCATACAAATCAACCTGATTAGCATCATCTTTGTACACATTCACTGTGGCGTGTGCAGTAGGAACAAGACTCGCAAGTATTGCAGTGACTAACAATGTCTTTTTCATGATTCTTCCCTGTCTATTTAAGCTCGTTTGATTCAAAGTAAGTGTTTATTAGCCATACCGCTGGCTAATAAGTAAATGTTAGTTCTTTTCTGTGAAATTGACGTCACAGCAGGCAGTTTTATGCCAAACAGTGACCCGCACCGCAGTATTAATGGCAATGAGTTATAAACAGTGAATGATTAGCAAGAAAGCGAGGATACGGACAGATAAAATAGGTAATGTTTGCATACAGATCTGAATCTATAAGAGAGGATTTAGGCGTTTACTGGGACTGGTTTAGTTGTGAATAAAAAAACCCAGCAGCTCGCGCTACTGGGTTTTTATTTAATCATTGGTCATTAGCTAAGTGATCGCAGCTTATTAACCTAGGTGCGTTAGACCGCCCATGTAACCTTGCAGTACTTCAGGTACTTCAACACGACCGTCTTCTAGCTGGTAGTTCTCTAGGATCGCTACCAATGTACGACCTACCGCTAAACCAGAACCGTTTAGCGTATGTAGCAGTACAGGTTTCTTACTGTCTTTAAGACGTGCACGCGCTTGTAGACGACGTGCTTGGAAATCTTCACAGTTAGATACTGAAGAAATTTCACGATATGTTTTCTGTGCTGGAACCCATACTTCTAGATCATATGTTTTAGCAGCGCCAAAGCCCATATCACCAGTACATAGTGTCACTACACGGTATGGTAAGTTAAGCTTGATCAAGATGTTTTCAGCGTGCTGACGCATCTCTTCAAGTGCTTCATATGATTTTTCAGGATGTGCTAATTGCACCATCTCTACTTTATCAAACTGATGTTGACGAATTAGACCACGTGTATCACGGCCGTATGAACCCGCTTCACTACGGAAACAAGGCGTGTGCGCCGTTAAACGTACAGGTAGATCCGCTTCTTCAGTGATAGTATCACGGGCTGTATTTGTTACCGGCACTTCCGCAGTAGGGATCAGGCTTAGACCTTGACCTTCTTCTGTCGCAGGTTTAGTGTGGAACAGATCTTCACCAAATTTTGGTAGTTGACCAGTACCGTATAACGAATCAGCGTTAACAAGGTATGGTACATATAGTTCTGTATAACCATGTTCTTCGGTGTGCGTATCAAGCATGAATTGCGAGATAGCGCGGTGCATACGTGCAATTTGACCACGCATAACAATGAAACGTGAACCGGTAATTTTAACTGCGTTTTTAAAATCTAGACCGTTAAGTGCTTCGCCTACATCAACGTGATCTTTAATTTCAAAATCAAATTCTTTTGGTTGACCCCAACGCTTTAACTCTACATTTTCATCTTCATCTTGACCTAGTGGTACCGATGAGTGTGGTAGGTTTGGTAGCGATAGTGCAATATCTTCAATTTTTGTTAGTAACTCAGCTAATTCAGCTTTAGCTGCATCAAGCTCTTCGCCTAATTTGCCAACTTCCGCTAATAGTGGTTGAATATCTTCACCACTTGCTTTTGCTTTACCAATGGATTTCGAACGTACGTTACGATCATTCTGTAATTGCTCTGTACGGATCTGTAATGCTTTACGTTGTTCTTCTAATGCTTTAATTGTATCAACGTCTAGTTCAAAACCACGGCTCGCTAAACGCTGTTTAGCTTCTTCTAAGTCTGCTCGAAGAAATTTAGGATCTAACATTATTTACCTACTCTGCTTGTTTTATTTCTACCTTAGTGCTGTTTCCTTGCACTTGGTTAGAAATGTCTGTTGGTATTATTAACACATATTATTTTAACGTGTATTTACTCTTTCATCACGGTTTTTATACTTAAAATACGGCTATTTATGCTCTAAATACTAAGCGCATACCTAAATATGCAACAAAAATACACACGAACACGTTTAAAGATACATTTAGACCTGCTTTTAACCACTGACCATCTTGTAACAGCAACAATGAATCCATCGAAAATGTCGAAAATGTCGTCAGCGCCCCGAGGAAACCGAGCCCAATAAGTTGGCGCCAAGGTGTTTCAGCAATCAGATTGTCATCGAGTAAGGCAAATAATACCCCCATTAATAACGAACCTAAAATATTAACGACAAGGGTACCGTAAGGAAACCCCTTACCTAGCACTGCTGTCGCTGTTTGCGCAATAAAAGTCCGCAATACCGCTCCGGTTGCACCGCCAAGTGCCACAAAACCGTATAATGCTAAATTATTCATTAATAGTACCCTGCTTTATTCATTGATAGCTCTGTACTTATTTAATTGATAGTACGGTGCTTATTTATAACGTTTTCGAGGACTGTTGATATCAAGTTGGTGGAGGTAATCAAGCTTTTGCTTAATTTGTTTTTCAACACCGCGATCAACAGGGTGGTATAACTTAGTACCTTGTAATGCTTCCGGCATATAACATTCACCGGGGGCGTATGCGCCCACTTCATCATGAGCATAACGATAGTCATCGCCATAGCCAAGATCCGACATCAGCTTAGTCGGGGCATTGCGTAAGTGCATCGGTACATCAAAGTCTGGTTGTTCTTGGACTAACATTTTAGCGTGCGAAAAGGCGGTATAAACCGAGTTACTTTTAGCGGCAGATGCAAGATACACTATCGCTTGGGCAATCGCTCTTTCACCTTCATAAGCACCAACGCGGCTAAAACAATCCCATGCCGATACTGCAACTTGCATTGCTCTTGGGTCGGCATTACCAATATCTTCAGAAGCTATCGCCAACAAACGTCTGGCCACATGTAATGGGTCACAACCACCAGCAAGCATACGTGCAAACCAATATAATGCCGCATCTGGTGATGAACCACGGATAGACTTATGTAATGCCGACATAAGATCATAATAAAGCTCACCTTTATTATCAAAGCTATTCACTTTACGACCCACGACTGACATCAGTCTTTCCAGCGAAATCAGCTTACCTTGCCCCTCGTCTTCAGCCATATCATTTAACAGTTCAAGGTAATTTAGACTCTTTCTAGCATCACCATCAACCAATTCGCAGAGTTTTTCTTTTACTCCCGCTGCAAAATTAAACTTAACATTCGCCAGCCCGCGTTCATCGGTTAACGCTTGCTCAACAACTTGCTGTATTTCACTTGGTGTTAATTTTTTCAGTACATAGACACGCGCACGTGATAACAGTGCGTTATTCAATTCAAATGACGGGTTTTCAGTCGTCGCGCCAATAAATATAATGGTGCCATCTTCGATGTGCGGTAAAAATGCATCTTGTTGGCTTTTATTAAAGCGATGCACTTCATCGACAAATAAGATCGTGCGGAAACCTTGAATCGCATTATCTTTGGCTTTTTCTATCGCTAAACGAATATCTTTAATACCCGAGGTAACGGCATGTACACGCTCAACTTTGGCATCACAGTAATGAGCAATCATCTCTGCGATAGTCGTTTTACCTGTACCTGGTGGCCCCCATAAAATCATCGAATGGGCATGGCCAGCCAGTAGTGCACGATGTAAGGGTTTACCTTCACCGAGAATGTGTGTTTGACCGATATATTGCGACATTTTCTCTGGTCGCATTCTAGCTGCTAGCGGTTGAAAATCAGGACTAAAATCAAGTGACATCGTATTGTTCATTAGCGTTGGTCATCTATATCGGTATCTTCCGGAATGATAAAATTAAACAACGCAGGATCCATCTTGTTCATTGTTTTATGATTAGTTAGCGCGAACAGACTGTTTTGACCTTGCTGCTCTTGCACTGAAAACTGGGCTATTTCGCCATCTTTAAACTGTAAAGTGAACACCGCAGCTGCAGCGTCATTTGGGGTAATAACCGTATATATACCCGCTTTTTTGGTTACTCGATAGGTTTCCCATAATGCTGGCTCTGCGCCTGCAATAAGCATGAAAGGCGTATTGGCAATGGCATCTTTTAATGAATAAATACTGACTTGCTCGACAAACGGATTATAAAACCACAGATTTTCACCATTCGATACAATGAGCTGTTCATCAGGTGACATCGTTTCCCAACGAAATTGGTTGGGGCGCTGCAATTGCATGGTACCTTGCGCCGTGGCTAAGTTATCACCTTCGACCGACGTTACGACTTGCGTAAAGTCTGCACTGAAAGGCTTTAACTGACTCAGTTGGCTTTGTAGTTCTTCTTTTACGCTTTGCGCGTGCGTTAGCATTGAAGCAGTCATTAATACTGCTGTGGCGACTATTTTTTTAAGTGACATTTTGTTTCTCATCAATTAATCCTTTGGTGGCGGTGGCGCCAATACTTCTCGATTACCGTTATGTCCCGGTGAACTCACAATGCCCTGCACTTCCATCTCTTCGACAATACGTGCAGCACGGTTATAACCGATTTTAAATTTACGTTGTACGCCCGATACTGAACCTCGACGCGTTTCTGTTACATGATATACCGCTTGATCAAATAACTCATCGACATCTGACGAACCTTCGGCGACTTCACCAGGTAATAAACTATCAGCAGTGGTTTCACCGTGTAAAATTTCTTCAATATAATTGGGCTCACCACGTAGCTTCCAATCTGCGACCACACGGTGTACTTCATGGTCATCGACAAATGCGCCGTGCACTCGAATTGGCACACTGGTACCCGCTGGCTGATACAACATATCACCCATACCAAGCAGTGTTTCAGCGCCGCCCTGATCAAGAATAGTACGAGAGTCAATTTTACTCGATACTTGGAACGCGATACGCGTTGGAATATTGGCTTTAATTAAACCAGTGATCACATCCACAGAAGGACGTTGGGTTGCTAAGATCAAGTGAATACCAGCAGCACGGGCTTTTTGGGCAATACGTGCGATTAACTCTTCAACCTTCTTACCCACAATCATCATCATGTCAGCAAACTCATCGACAATCACCACGATTGCCGGCAGTTTAGTCAGTGCTGGAGCGGTCGCATCCATACTATCACCCGGTTTCCACAAGGGATCTAGGATTGGCTGACCGGCATCAATTGCCTGTTGTATTTTACTATTAAAACCAGCCAGGTTACGAACTCCAACCGCGGATAATAATTTATAACGACGTTCCATTTCCCCCACACACCAACGCAACGAATTCGCCGCATCTTTCATGTCGGTAACAACTTCAGTTAATAAATGTGGGATACCTTCATAGACCGAAAGTTCCAACATTTTTGGATCGATCATGATCATGCGTACTTCTTCTGGTGATGCTTTATACAGCAAACTCATGATCATCACGTTCACACCAACGGATTTACCCGACCCCGTGGTACCAGCTACCAGTAAATGTGGCATTTTAGCCAGATCAACCACCACAGACTCACCGGCAATATCATGACCTAATACCATTGATGTTTTTGACTTAGCGTCCATAAATGATGGACTCGACATCACATCCGACAGGAATACGGTTTCTCTGTATTTGTTCGGTAGTTCAAGACCAATAACTGATTTACCAGGGATAACTTCAACAACACGTACACTCATCGCTGACAATGAACGGGCTAAATCTTTCGATAATGCGGTGATCTTACTAACTTTAATACCCGGTGCCAAATCGAGTTCAAAGCGCGTGATAACGGGCCCAGGGTGGATATCAACCACTTTCGCTTTAATATTAAACTCAAGTAACTTCACCTCAACTAAATGAGCGACGTGATCAAGTTCTGCTTGCGAGATCGGATTGGCTTTTTTATTCGGTTTATCTAATAATTCTAAACCCGGGAGTAAGGTGACCGGTTTTTCTTTAAATTGCAGTGGATTGGTTGATACCACTTGGTCGCCAACAATTTCAAAGCCATTGTCAGTGCCGTTATTATTAATCTGGAATACTGGCGCGAGAACCGGTGCGTCTTGCTGAACCGTATTCTGCTCGACGTTTTGTTCGACTGTCTGCTGGCTTAAGTCCGCAGTATCAAAATGGTTCCCATCAATAACATTACTGTTATCGAATTGAGAGCCATCATTATCATTCAGTGTATTATTAGCCTGATGATTAACCGATGTACTAGCAAATTCTGAATTATCAAACTCTGGCATATCAAATGCCGACATTGACGGTTCTTGTCGTGCTGTAGCGCTATCTACCGCGCTAAATGACATATCTGATACGTGAAGGTATTCATCAGCAGGTGCAGTATTTATATCTGCAGCGGTTTGCTCAAATGCTCTGGTATCCGCATGCGCTGCGACGACTCTTGACGATATTGACTGTGGCGCATCTTCATCTGCAGTTTCCACAAGATCTTCGTTTACCGATTTCGTTGACCGGCGTTGGCTTAATGTTGTTATTTTGTCGATAATAAATTGGCCAATATTGATAACCGTCGCGCCAAGCATGTCGACAATAGTTAACCACGAAATACCCGTTAATAAGGTAAAACCGATGGCAACAAAACTCAATAAAATAAGCGTAGAGCCTAATACCCCAAACAGTTCACTGATTGCTTGCTCAACCACATCCCCCACTAAACCGCCCGATGAGAAATAATACAAGTCATCAAAGTTAACCGAAGCCAATCCGCAAACACCAATTAGCAGCAATAATGCACCGATCATCCGTAAACCGACGGTAAAAAAATCTATTTCATCAAGCTGTCTTGGTCGCCAAAATATAAACCAAGTTAAAGATACAAATGCCAATGGTATCGCATATGCGTAAATGCCAAAGGTAAAAAATAATACGTCACCGAACCATGCGCCTAATGAGCCTGCCGCATTTTTGACTGGGCCTTGCCAGCTGGTTTGCGACCATGAGGGATCGGCAGGATCAAAGCTCACCAATGCAACCATTGCATAACAAGCTATGAAGGTTGAAAAAATGAATCCGACTTCGAAAACTCGCTGAATACCAGATAATGGCGCAAGGTATTTAGATGGAATAGCTAAATTAAATTTGTTCATCTTGATTTATGACTCTTGAAGGCGACGATGGTACGTTATCTATGAGCTATCAACTTTAAATAAATGCTAGAAACAAAACAAGCGGCAATGAGCCGCTTGTTGATTATTTATCACTTTATTTGCGTAAATCGAGGATTACGCGAAAAGATTATGTGCAATAAGTTAAATTAACGCGTTTTAATAACTAAACGGTTACTTTGTTTTACTTCTTCCATCACAACATAAGTACGTGTGTCATTAACCCCTGGTAAACGTAATAACGTTTCGCCCAGTAAACGACGATAAGCTGACATATCAGATACACGTGTTTTTAATAAATAATCGAAGTCGCCAGATACTAAATGGCATTCTTGAATTTCTTCAAGTTCTTGAACAGCTTTGTTGAATTGCTCAAATACATCTGCAGCACCACGGTTTAAAGTGATTTCAACAAAAACAAGCAATGAAGCATCCAGATATTGTGGATTTAGGATTGCAGTATAACCTGTAATATATCCTTGGCGTTCTAAGCGACGTACGCGCTCTAAACATGGTGTAGGGCTTAAGCCTACACGTTTCGACAACTCTACATTGGAAATTCGGCCGTCTTTTTGCAATTCATTAAGAATATTACGGTCGATTCGATCTAGTTCCTTCATTGGTCGAGTTTTTACTTCCATCATTATTGTTTCCGCCCTTTTACGTCCCAGTAAAACTTTGTTTTTCAAATAATCCATTCATTTGAATACGCAATAGTTAGAACCAACTTAAAGTGCTAGCTAAATCCTAACCAAAATTATAATAGCCTACAATAATTCAATTTACGAGTCTTATGTTATGCTTTCACCTCTATGGAGAAACATAATATTTACAAAGACACCACTTGCATAACAATAGGCTAACATCGATGTTTTATCTTACAACCATCGAAATAGACGTTTCGTTGGCTTAATCTGACATTAACAGAACATTAGGCCCATTGAAAGTACAGATATGCAAAACATATAGCTGAATCGCGGTTTTCACTATTTTTGCATTATTATGCATTTTAAAATTATATTTTTACTCTGCTATTTACCCCGCGCCACAAAGTTTTTACAATTGACCTCAATTATTGGTATTAAGGAATCGTAATGAGTAATACAAAACACTGCCGTCTACTTATATTAGGCTCAGGTCCAGCAGGATATACCGCAGCGGTTTATGCTGCTCGTGCAAATCTAAACCCAGTAGTCATCACAGGTATGCAGCAAGGTGGTCAGCTAACCACAACAACGGAAGTTGAAAACTGGCCTGGTGATGCAGAAGGTCTAACGGGTCCAGCACTGATGGAGCGTATGAAGGCGCACGCAGAGCGTTTTGAAGCTGAGATCATTTTTGATCATATCAACGATGTTGATTTATCAGTACGCCCATTTAAGTTAAAAGGCAATGATGTTGAGTACACATGCGATGCATTGATTATTTGTACTGGCGCATCGGCAAAATACCTTGGTTTACCTTCAGAAGAAGCATTCAAAGGCCGCGGCGTATCAGCTTGTGCTACCTGTGATGGTTTCTTCTATCGTAACCAAAAAGTTGCGGTTGTTGGTGGTGGTAACACCGCGGTTGAAGAAGCGCTTTACCTATCAAACATCGCCTCTGAAGTGCACTTAATTCACCGTCGTGAAGAATTCCGTAGTGAAAAGATCTTAACCAAGCGCTTACAAGAAAAAGTAGCCGATGGTAATATCACCCTGCACCTGAACAAAACACTTGATGAAGTATTAGGTGATGACATGGGTGTAACCGGTGTTCGTATACGTGATACACGTACTGACGAAGCCAGTGAATTTGATGTAATGGGTGCCTTTATTGCTATCGGCCACCAACCAAACACGGACTTATTCACTGATCAATTAACCATGAAAGATGGTTACTTGAAAGTAAACTCTGGCACAGAGGGTTTCGCTACGCAAACCACTATCCCAGGCGTATTTGCTGCGGGTGATGTATCTGATCATATTTATCGTCAAGCGATCACCTCAGCAGGAACAGGCTGTATGGCAGCATTAGACGCTGAACGTTTTCTTGATGGATTAGGCGATTAATCCGTTTATTCTACTAAGGTGATACCCTCGGTATCACCTTTTTCAAGGCCTACTCGACATGCCAATCTACTTACCAGAACTTAATCACGACGTCACCAACTTCCCAGCGGTCCACAATGCTTTAACCGACCCAGACGGTTTACTGGCGATGGGGGGCGATTTAACCCCTGAACGACTAGTTAACGCTTATCAGCGTGGTATTTTTCCTTGGTTTGAAGACGATCAACCAATCCTATGGTGGTCACCTAGTCAACGCATGGTATTAACCCCTGGTACCATGCATATATCACGCAGTTTAAAAAAAGCTTATCGCCGCCAAAACTTTAACCTTTCTATCAATCTCGCATTTGCAGAAGTGATTGAGTCTTGTGCTGCACCGCGTGAATATTCGAGTGATACTTGGATAACTGACACCATGCGAAATGCCTATTTACAACTGCACAAGATGGGTTTTGCGCATTCTATTGAAGTATGGCAAGACGAGCACTTAGTGGGTGGGTTATATGGTTTATACATAGGTGATATTTTCTGTGGAGAGTCAATGTTTCATCGCGTAACCGATGCTTCTAAGATCGCCTTCATCGCCTTACAACAACATCTGGCTAATATCGGCTGTAAGCTGATCGACTGCCAATTACATAATGAGCACTTAGCGTCACTAGGGGCACAAGAAATTAGTCGCGAAGCTTTCATTAAACAGCTAAACCACAGTAACGTCACCGAAAATCCCCTGCAGTGGCGGCCCCAAGCGCTTGTATTAGACTTAATGAGTAAGGCCAATACATAGGAAGCACAATATGATTAAAGTCGCCTTAACACCCCCGATGCCCTGTAGTTACCTAAATGATCAGCAAGAACAAATTTTCGTGGTACAAGATGACGCATTACACAACCCTGCGAGTTATGAAATGCTATTATTGAATGGCTTTCGTCGTAGCGGTAATGACGTATATCGACCACACTGCCAAACCTGTCAGGCATGCCAATCAATCCGTATTAATAGCCAGGTCTTTAAGCCAAGTAAAAGCCAGAAACGTCTGCTCAACAAAAATAAACATCTAGCAATGCGGGTGAGCCACCAGCCACAACCGCATTACTATCCGTTATACGAGCGTTATATTAATACGCTGCACAGCGATGGCGCTATGTTTCCAGCCAGTCAATCGCAGTATGATGGCTTTATTAATAGCGCTTGGTTACAGCCCTCTTTTCTGGAGTTTTATCAAGATGACGTGCTCATCGCTGTCGCCGTCACAGATGTTATGCCAGATAGCATGAGTGCCATGTATTGCTTCTACGACCCAGATTACCTAACTAATTCCTTAGGCACTTATGCTATTTTAAAACAGCTGGAGATCGCCAAAACTAATGGCAAAAAATGGTTATATCTGGGTTACCAAATAGATCAATGTAGTAAGATGAATTACAAGATTAAATTTAACCCACATCAACGCTTAGTTGCAGGAGAATGGCAAGGTTAATTATGGCAAAGAGTCAATAATAAAGCGTTTTAAAAATAAAACGTAAATATCTTACCTATAATATATACAGGCCAGTGTAAATCTGGCATCATCTTGCGGTCAAATATAGCTATAATTAAATTTTAAGAGGACTCATGGCAAAAGAAGACAGCATTGAACTACAAGGTACAGTTCTAGATACACTTCCTAACACAATGTTTCGTGTTGAATTAGAAAACGGCCACGTGGTTACTGCGCATATCTCAGGTAAAATGCGTAAAAACTACATCCGAATTCTTACTGGTGATAAAGTAACTGTAGCACTAACACCTTACGATTTATCTAAAGGTCGTATCGTCTTCCGTGCCCGTTAATCACGAGCCTCTAAAAAAACCAGCGTAAGGCTGGTTTTTTTAGGTCTGCGATTTATCCAATTCTACTGATTATTCTACATCAACGCGTAAAATTTCTTCTTCCTGCGCCGCTTTGTTCTCTCTAAACTGCTTCTTTAACACCGCTTTTTTAAGCATAGCGATCTCACCATCTGTGCCAATGGTAAAATGTTCCGGCTGCGTATTAAATCGTGACTGATACAGCATCACAGCTTGCAGTGAACTATCTTTTTGTGCCTGCGTTAATATCACACCATTTTCCCACTTACCAAGCTCTACGGCCGTCTTAAGCTTTTCATACACTTCTGGCGTCATGCTCTCAAGCAACTTTTCAACTGACATCTTTACGTCCTTGGTTAAATATCGAGATTCTAAATACCAGTAACCCTACTATAGTTACTCGAGTATTAAAACAGTTACCCCAGCATTAAAATGCCTAGATGCGCGCTAATACCAATTAAGGAAGCAGAAGACAAAAAAAAGCCACTCACCTAAGTGAACGGCTTTATAAATGCGAGTTTAGCTGTTTATTATTTGAATCTAAATTTCGCTTTAACAGGGTTATGATCAGAAAATTTAAAGTCCATGCTCACTGTTTCTGCTGAAACAAGCTCTAGGTTGGGCGATACGATGAAACCATCAATAACACCGACTTGTGCGGTACTCGCGTTATATGGTGCATTTAACAATCGGTATGTAGGCTGCGTATCATCAAAAATAAACTGCCAACCTACGCTTAAGTAATCTTTGTCGATAAGATTTGGTAAGTACAGTTCAGGATGGTATATCGGATATTGATCATTCGCCGCTGTTGGGAACATTTGATTAAAATCACCGCCAGCAACTACATAGTTACCAGCCGCATATTCTGATTCAATTAATTTTTTCAGATCAGCTAATTGAACCGCTCTTAATCCACCATCATCATAAGCAGACAGATGTAGATTAACCACGATTAATTTTGCGTCGCTATCTTTGATTGAAATTTCATTGACAGAAAGTGCACGATCTAAATGCATGATTTTTTTTGGCCAAGAATAATTAATATCAAAACCAATTCTTGTCGAATCATCAATTTTAAACTTGCTGAAAGTAGAGATTCCAGCTTCAACATTACCGATCATATCTGGAAAAGGGTATGCTAAGTACAATACTTTAAAGTTAGTCGCAAATGTTGATGAGTAGTCACTCAGTACACTTTTAACACGCTCATGCATATTATTGTTATGCGCCCGTTTTGATTTAATATCGACCTCTTGCAGTAGATATAAATCAGAATCATCTTCAGCGATATAATTGGCAATACCAGTGAGGTTGTTCGCTGTCGTCTCTGCACTTGGCGTAACACTTTTACCACCATCTAGGAAGAAGTCTGTGTCACTGCTTAACCCACCATAACCTAGGTTCCAGGTTGTAATTGAAAACCCATCTTCAACCATTACATCAGAATTCGATGTAATGTCATTTTTCGTCACAATATCAGGGTCATAATCAAGTACGGTTAACAGCATAACAAAAGCTGCAAACAGTAAAGCAATAAGGGCAACGAATTTCCCTAATAAAATACTAATTTTTCTCATGTAAAACTTCCCTCAACAATAATAAATGCCTATTTCGATTCAATCCTGAAACGATACAAACCACAATAAATAAAACTGGCAACACTAAATACCTATAATTAGAATAATAGCACTAATTTATACTTGGGTAATTTTAGAAGCTTTTTATATTTCAATTGTTTAGTGAAATGAGGGGAAGATCGGCTTTCGATATACAAATGCTCATTGTTAAGCTTTATTACGGACAAGGAAAACAAAAAAGGAAAGCCAAATGGCTTCCCTTTTTGTTAGTTGTAGCGACTAAGCGCTTGGAACAACATAAGTCTTAACGTCATTCTTGGTTAAGCGAACTCATGCATATCTATACCCGCCATTTTTTGCATGACGCGCAGTACCTGACAGCTATAACCAAACTCATTATCATACCAAACGTATAATATAGCGCGGTTGCCTTCAGCAATCGTTGCTAATGAATCAACGATACCAGAGAAACGGCTACCTACCATATCAGTAGATACTAATTCTTTCGATGTACTGAAATCGATTTGGTTGTGTAATGGCGAACTTAACGACATTTCTTGTAAGTAGCTGTTAAGAGATTCTCTTTCAACTTCTTTTTCAAGGTTTAAGTTAATGATTGCCATTGATACGTTTGGTGTTGGTACTCGGATAGCGTTACCAGTCAGCTTACCTTTTAATTCAGGTAGTGCTTTTGCAACAGCAGACGCTGCGCCTGTTGACGTTAATACCATGTTCATTGCAGCGCCACGGCCACGGCGATCACCTTTATGGAAGTTATCAATCAAGTTTTGATCATTAGTATATGAATGCACAGTCTCTACGTGACCATTGCTAATACCGTATGCATCTTGAATTGTTTTTAGTACCGGCGTGATAGCATTCGTTGTACAGCTTGCTGCGGATACGATGTTATCTTCAGGTAAGATATCGGTGTGGTTAACGCCATAAACGATATTTTTAATGTCGCCTTTACCCGGTGCTGTTAATAATACTTTTGCAGCGCCAGGTGCTTTTAAATGCAGACCTAGGCCGTCAGTATCACGCCAGATACCCGTGTTATCTACGACTAAAGCATTGTGAATACCATGAGCAGCGTAATCAATCTGATCAGGACCATTTGAATAAAGGATCTTAATGTAAGTGCCGTTAGCGATGATGGCATTGTTTTCTTCATCAATATCAATCGTGCCATTAAACTGACCATGTACTGAATCACGACGTAACAGTGATGCACGTTTTTCAATATCACCAGGACCGCCACGTACAACGATTGCACGTAAACGTAATAAGTTGCTCTCACCTGTTTTATCAACCAGTAAACGTGCAAGTAGACGACCGATACGACCAAAACCATACAGTACTACATCACGAGGTTCAGCTGGTGTATCGCTATTTAATGCAGGTGCTAATTCAGCACGTAAGAATGCGTCGATACCAGTAGAGTCTTCGTTTTCGCCCCAATAGCGAACAGCCAAACGGCCTATATCAATTTGAGCGTTACTAATCGGTAATTCACTGATCACTTGTAGTAATGGGAAAGTTTCAGTGAAACGTAAAATACGTCCTTCATGACGCTTAACTACACGGTGTGCTTTTTGAAGATCAATTGCTGTTGCATTTTGTAGTGGGCGGCCATAAATTAATACTTCAACGCCTTTATTACGATACAACTTTCCTAACAACGGTAGCATAGACTCTGCGAGTTCTTGGCTCTCTTGCCAATTTAATAAATGACTTTCAGATGGCATCTCTTTTCCCTTTTAATCACAACTACATGTAAGAAACATTAAAATAACAGCAATATAACCAACAGCTGACATTCAATCAATTTGAT
>NZ_JASJHF010000186.1:0-17439 GCF_033791185.1 Moritella sp.
ATGACCCATAGTCGCTAGACCAATGACGATACCTAAACCACCCAGTGGTAAGATCCACCATGTGATTTCAGCTTTCTCGGCAATTTCGCCACCGTGTTCAACGATAGATACAACTGCGGCTAGTGGACCGATCGCGTTAGCTACGTCATTTGAACCGTGGGCAAATGCCATCGCACAAGCGGTGATAATCATTAAGATACCAAATACTTTCTCCACATTTGAGAAATGCATATCTTTATCGTTGCTTGGGCTATATTTTTGCTTACTGATATAGATTGCACCAGCAATAGCGACGAGTAAACTGATTAGCGCTGAAGCGATTATGCCTTCCGTCGTGGTTAAATGTAAACCAACATGTTTTAGACCTTTCTTAATCGTTACCATCGCGATCACAAACGTTGTTAAAGCCATGTAGAACGGCACATAACGTTTGGCATTCGCAAGTGGGTCTTTGGTATCAAATATGAGCTTTTGTATGCTCATAAAGGTGACATAAGCGATGAGTCCGGAGAGTATCGGGGTTATCACCCAACTCCCAACGATACCACCTGCTTTACCCCATTGAACGGCTTCTGGACCAACACTGACAACAGCAAAACCTACGATTGCACCAACAATAGAGTGCGTGGTTGATACTGGCCAGCCAAATACTGACGCGATCATTAACCAAGTGCCTGCAGCAAGCAGTGCCGAGATCATGCCAAATGCTAAGGCATCTGGACGGTTAGATTCTTTAAAGACTGCAAGGTCAACAATACCTTTACGTACGGTATCTGTTACTTCACCGCCAGCTAAATAAGCCCCGGCAAACTCAAAAATCATCGCAATAATGATTGCTTGTTTGATTGTTAATGATTTTGTACCAACAGATGTGCCCATTGCATTTGCAACGTCATTTGCACCAATACCCCATGCCATATAAAGGCCGAAAGCTGCTGCAAGGATCAGTAAAATAGGGCCGTATGCTTGAATGATTTCCATTATTTATATACCTGTAGTGATCTTAATTACGCGCTAGCATTAGTTCGAGACGGGCGCCAACAGTTTCGGCTTGGTCTGCTAATCCGCCAACCCACTCTAAGATTTTGTAAAGGAACATAACATCAATTGGATTGTAGTTATTTTCAATTGAACGTAATTTTTGACGTAACACGATCTGCATTGCATCAGTATCATCTTCGATACAATCAAGTTCGTTAATCATGTTTTCAACAAGATCGACTTCGCGACCTTTAAAGCCAGTTTCAATTAACTCATCTAGTTCATTAATGGCTTTCTTAGCCTGTGCTGTTGCGTCAATGCAACGTTTTAGATAAGTAGTGAAGTCATCTGCAATTTCGGCTGGAAGTTGTAAGCTACGACCAACGACTCTGCCAGCAATATCTTTCGCACGGTTAGCGATTTTATCTTGCTGAGTGAGTAGGTCTAGCAGATCGGTACGATCCACAGGCATAAAGATACCACGTGGTAGCTTAAGGCGAATTTCACGTTTCAATACGTCAGCATCTTTTTCACATTGAGAAATTTGCTGACGGATCATTTCCGCTTTATCCCAGTCTTTTACTGCAGTAGCAGCAAAGAAGGGTACTAACAGTTCACAAGTCTCATGCACTTTCGTGATGTGTTCTTGTAACGGTGTAATCGGCGACTTCGCAAAAAGTCCTAAAATAGTATTTACTGGCATAGCCATAATCCATGTATGTGACAATAAGATGTTCACTTTTAAAGATGGCGGGAATGTTAAACAACTCTCACGAGTTTGCAATATAAAAATTGCCTTATTAGCGATTGAATTAGACCAAAATCAATATTTTTTTATTTTTAAGCGAGAATCTTATTTGTTAATTGGAGATTTAACCTTAGACAGGTTTTAAAATAATTGGTAAATTTTGTATCTTAAAGTGCGGGATATCGGGATATATTGGTTTATCTACGCATTATTTTTATACTTGATGAGTCTAGCGAGGCCGGATGAGTACGGAAGTTGAAATAAAATTTGTTGTGAAACCACAAGTTAAGTCACAATTAGAAGTATTATTAGCTGATTACGTGATTATAGAACAGGCGATTAAGCCTTTATCTAATACTTATTTTGATACAACGACGTCCCAATTTCGTCAATTCGACTTTGGTTTACGCACACGTAAAAGTTTAGATTTTGCCGAGCAAACCATTAAAACGGCTGGTATTGTTCGTGGTGGTTTACATCAGCGCCCGGAATACAATCTCCCTCTACAGGGTGATGTACCGACATTAGCTGACTTCCCTGCGGAAATCTGGCCAAGCGGTGCAGATATAGGCCAGTTGCAAGCGGATTTAGTGGATTTGTTTACTACTGATTTTGAACGCACCATGTGGCTTATCCAGCTGCCAAATAAGGCTGAAATTGAAGTTGTGTTTGATCAAGGCATGGCACGTAGTGGTGAGCAAAGTTACCCTATTTGCGAAATTGAGCTTGAGCTCGTGCGGGGTGAGGTGGATGATCTGTTTACTTTAGCGCAGCAAATTAGCCAACTGGGCAATGTTCGTTTAGGTAATGTCAGTAAGGCAAAGCGAGGTTACCAACTAGCCGGTTTATATACGCCAAAAATTAAACCGCTGACCTTGCTGATGCCAGCTGTGGATTCGGAAAGTCTAGCGGATATCTTCGTTAACACACTAACCCAAAGTTATGCGCATTGGCAGCATCATGAACAGCAGTATTTAGAGACGCAGGATATTAGCGCGTTGGTGGAAGTTGTAGCTGCGGTAGCATTGATCCAACAAACGCTGCAAAGTTATATCGACATTTTACCCGAGATTAACTTTAAACATACTGAATTAGATTGGTTATTACAGCAGTTATCTGCGGTAGGCAGTGCATCACAATTACAGCAGGTAATGATTAATAACAGCCAATTAATCGCTAAATTTCCTGAGCACAAACGTATTACTAAAGAATTACAGGCGCTGCAAAATCGCTTTGTTGATTTTACTGCCATTGACGGATTATTTAATAGCCCAAGATATGCCGGTATTATGCTGTCTCTGAGCCAATTACTTAGCCACGGTCTCAGTGGGGTGAAGCTCGATACCGCTAACGTACTGGCGTTTGCCAATATCCATTTACAAAAAAGCTGGCAGAGCGTGCTCGACTCTGTGTTATCTGCTCCGGTACTGAGTGCTGATGACTATTTAGCCGTACAAGCGAAGTTAAAACAAAATCTCTTAATCGGCCTTTGTTTTAGCCACCATTATGCCGCGGATTGTCGTGATAAATTTCGTTTACCTTGGCTAGATATACTCCAGGGCATTGATGATTTAGCGGTATTACAGATACTGATGGGGGTTGCAACACAGCAATCTGAAGCGATCGCAACGCAAATAAACAAGATCTTAATACGTAAACAAAGGTCATTATTAGATGCGTTAGAACAAACTCGCCTGCAAGCATTGACGATGCGCCCATATTGGACGGAAGAATAGTTCAGTGGGAAACAATCAGTGACAGGTTATGTCACTGATTGCTGTAGATGTTGCTAGCTGGCTCGGTTATTCCGAAAACTTGACTAGATCATCAATAACTAATTTTTTAATTTCTAGTTGTTGTTCTGGTTGTAAGCCATATTTTTCAGCCAGCTCAATATAATCTTGGTTGTTTAACGACACAGTTAGGCGCGGCCTTTTTGGCCGTTTATTAACGGTTAAACCAAGAATGTCTCGGATCTGTTCTGACGGGCTTAAGTTATTGTCTAATGCCGCTTTTCGGATCTTGTATTGGATTTTTTCATCCATATCAAATGCCACTTGAACAGCTTTCATCGCTTTTTGCGACGATTGCCATTTTTCCGGCAACTCACGTGATTTAACCATTTTCAATCTGCCTTGTACTGTGTTTATGCTATTGGCCAGTATCCGGTAATACTGTCATTACCAAGCTGTACGGTCAAGTACACGTCAGTATCGCCGTTATTATGCACCATAATATCGAGCAGTTTGTTTTCTTTAGCATCATGTAAATGGTAGAACTCAAACTGACGGCCTGGATTTTCATCGCTATATTGCGAAGGGGCTGAACTTCTAAAGTCAGCGCGATGATGATAACCGACTGTGGCCATATTTTTCTGGTAATAACGGTCAGCATGCCAGTCGCCGAGTGATACCGGCAGTTCGCTGCTTAATTCAGTGAAGCCATCTTCAAATACATCACTAAATAATTCTAAATCAAATAATTGTGAGACTTCTTCACGGGTTAATTCAAGACTCAGTTGGAAATTATTATGGTCGTGACCAGGCAGCGATAACCACACATAAGTTTGCTGCTCGCCTTGCAGTTTAAAGCGCGGATAGCGTTGGTGTTCAAATTCCAGGGTTTCGATTGCGATCACTTCAAATTTTTGGCGGCGAACTTCACTCGGTAAAGTAAAGCTATCGCTAAATTCGATAATATCACCGAGAATTAATTTACTGACATGATTGAGATCGCGGGTTGGGGTATCGGGTGCAGATTTTTTAAATAAATTTTTGAAGAAACTCATCATGGCTCCTAAACGATTAAAGATTAAGGTATCGCAGAATGACAAATAGGAACAGCACGTGTTACCACAGTGACTGCTCCTATTGGGGATTAACTGACTATTTAATTAGTCGTTAAACTTAGCTGTTTTGCTTGGCTTTTAAACGCTCTAATACTGAGTTCGCGTTGCTTTGTTGCTGGCCAATACCGGCTTCAGCTAATTTTGCTTTTAATGATTGGTCACTGCCTTCGGCATGTAATTCATCCGCGGCAACCATGCGGTCATCAAAGTCTTGTTGTTTTTGCTTAATACGCTCTAGTGAATCTTTGGCACTGAGCAGTTTTGAATTGCTCGCGCTAAAGTTATCAGTGATCGCCGAGGTTGCTTTTTGTACGCTATCCGTGGTTTTTACCATGGTTAATTGACGTTGATGATCCGCCAGTTGACGCTCGCTTCTCTTCACTAAATCTTTTAATTTGGCGGCGTTGCTGGTGAAGCTATCTAGGTTTTGCTGCTGTTCGATAACTTGTTGCTCTAGTTGCGCAATTTTTTCAGCGACTTCGAGTGCTAATGCTTCATTACCGGCATTTAACGCTTGTACTGCATAACCTTCGTGCTCAGTTAAGTTGGCTTTAACACGTTCAAGTTCACGGCCTGATTGCATTTGTTTCGCCATCACGTCGGTTAAATTACGTTTCGCATTAGTTAAATGGGTTTCGGCGTCGCGAATTTCTTGTTCGAAGATACGCATTGAGTTTGCATCAACAATACCTTCACCTACTTCACGGGCGCCACCGCGGATAGCGGTCATAATTTTCTTAAAAATGCTCATAAACTTCTCCTTCGAAGTAGGGCTTAAACTAAATAATCTGATAATTCGGTAATAACTTCGAGACTGTTATCACTTAGTACAACTAACTCATGCTCTACATCGGCAATGGTTGATTGTACTGATAACGCGCCGTATACCACATACATATCATCAATTTTAGCGAATGATGACAGTGGCATTGGGATGTTAAGCTCTAACATCGCTTCTAGCATTTCGACCCGTTTTTCTGTTTTAACTTCGTTTTCGCCCCATAAATAAGCAATGCAAAGAATTTGCTCATCAGTGACAGAAACAAAAATTGGAATTTCTTCACGACCTTCAATATCGACACGTAGTACATCAACATCGCCAGAGATTGGTGTACAGTCAAACTTATAACCTGTGTCAGACTTGTCGCCAAGATCATTAAGATAATTTGCAATTTTATGTATGTTCATCTTGTTCCTTTTTGACATATTATGTCTAAGTGAGATTAACTTTAAGCCTCGAGACATAATATGTCAAGCGACTTGCTCTTTATTTATCATATTTTATATATGCCGATTGCTTTGTTTGGTCCAGTAATCGGTCTGAAAGTTCATTGTCATCAATAAACTATAACCTGTGTTGTTACTCGCATCAGCACCAAAGTATTAACTTAATAATGCCATCAGGATGAAGGCGATTGATAAATTGATGGCCATGTCCATTGCTGCGACGCCGACATTATTTTGCAAGTCGACTTCTTTATTAATATTCACGCCATTCAAGATTATTTTTTTGGCAATGATAGCAAGGATAGTAAATGTGGTCAGCATGACCAAACTAAATAGAATCCACGAGCCTAATGTGGTCATCAGATTGGCGGTATCATAATAGATATAGTTGCTGGCAATCGTTACCGCGATCGCAACACCAATAAGATAACCGCCGTGGCGCAGTGCCACCGCAATATTATTATCTTTAAAAGCCTGCTGCATCGTGGTGCCCAGATTACCGCGTGAATAGCGGTGTTCACGATAACGAGTCATTAGCAGCATAATCGTTTGCGAAATGAGGAAACCACTAAAGATAGCGATAAAGGTAATTAACTCTAAACCTTCAGCCCAGATTAGTGTTGAGCGAATAATAATTGCGGTAGCAATGGAGGCGCAAGCATCGACAATTGCAACTGCGACATTACGTTGTGCAATTTCGGCATTTTTATCGAGCAGATTAAGTGATACACGGTCATGGATCCAACGACCCAGTTTGATCAATACCAATCCGGCGAGCCCATAAAGACTCATGCCTAATATTTCTAATGGCAAGGTGGCGGCTTTTTCTCCCGAAATAGCGCCAGAAAGCACGATGCCTAAAGCAAAAGTAGCGCCAGCTAAACTGATACCAAAAGCAAAATTGTCGCGCTTGGCCAGTTCATCAATGGTATCTATGTTGTCGACAGCCCCAGTGAAAAAGCGCATTGCCGATAACAATGCTAAAGCGATGATCAGGTCGATAAATAAGAATAACCACAACTCCGACGATAAGATAGTTTCAAACACAGACATTAAAGGGGTCCTTCTGTTACGATTTTAGCTGCCATAATCTTGCTCTAAATGGTAAGTTTACTAAATAAATTAATATCGCTAAGTAATAACATGTAAGGCATGGCCTGTCTATACGTGCATTGTTGATATAAAGAGCGGATATAAATTGTTGAATTAATTGGAACTCAAGCCTTAATTATATGGATGTCGTTTATGAGTACAGAATGTCAAATTGTTGATGTATTAGCGGATACTGGCAGTATTTACTGGCAGCGTTGGTGTGAGCGTAATGAGTGTGGTTTAGGCCTGCTGTCTGCCGAGCAAATAGTACTGAGCCAGCGGGTGTTTTCGTTAAGTGATTTTATTGCTGAAAGCTGTATTAACAACCCCGGTTTGCTTAACGATATTTGGCAGTCTGGACTCCTCTCGCAAGCATCCCGTACTACGCAAGTCGAAGAGCATTTAGCAGAGCTGTTAGCGGCTTGTGATTCCGAACCGGCACTGTTACGCACCGTGCGTCAGTTCCGCCGTTTTCATATGTGCATTATTGCATGGCGTGAATTGCTTCAAGATGCTCAGTTAGCAGAAAGTTTAAATCATACTTCGCATCTGGCCGACAGTCTGATTGAAGGTGCGCTGAATTGGTTATATGAACTGCAATGTAAGGAGCAGGGCACCCCGGTTAATCACGCCGGTGTGAAGCAGCAGTTAGTTATCTTAGCCATGGGCAAGCTCGGTGGTGGCGAACTTAATTTCTCTTCTGATATTGATCTTATCTTTACCTATCCAGAAACCGGCGAGACCGTCGGTGCCGGACGCTCGGTGGCTAATCAGAAATTTTTCCAACGCCTAGGGCAGCGATTAATTGCGGCATTACATCAATTCACCGCCGATGGCTTTGCTTACCGCGTGGATATGCGCTTGCGCCCGTTTGGTGATTCGGGTCCTTTAGTTATGAGCTTTAATGCGTTTGAAGAATATTATCAAAATCAAGGCCGTGACTGGGAGCGTTATGCCATGGTTAAGGCTCGAGCTTTGGGCGGTAATGCGGAAACTCGGGTTGAATTAGAGCAGATGTTACGGCCCTTCATTTATCGCCGTTATGTGGATTTTAGTGCTATTGATGCACTGCGTAATATGAAAGCCATGATTAAAGCAGAAGTGCGCCGTAAAGGTTTAAAAGATAATATCAAGCTTGGTAGTGGTGGCATCCGCGAAGTGGAGTTCGTCGCTCAAACCTTCCAGCTTATTCGTGGTGGTCGTGAGCCGGTATTACAAATTAAATCTCTGTTAGCGACCCTAAAAGTATTACAGTCTCTGGGGGAGATCTCGACCGAGAGTTATACCGTGCTGACCGAGAGTTATTGTTACTTGCGCCAAGTTGAAAACATTCTCCAGCAAATCAATGATTGCCAAACCCAAACCTTGCCACAGTCAGTACTTGATCGTAGTCGCTTAATTAGCGTGTTAGGTTATCCTGATTGGGATAGTTTCTATACCCATGTCAATCAAGTTATGGTGCTGATCAATCGCGAATTTAGTCAGGTAATTGGTGGTGATGACGAAGATAACGCAGAGTCACAGCCTGCGCTAGATTTATGGCATTTAGACCTATCAACGGACGAAGCGGTCATTTTACTGGCTGAATATGGTTTGGCTGAGCAAGATGCGCAACATTTTGCCCGTGGTTTAAATCATTTTAAAGTTGATTATGAGCGTAAAACAGTGGGGCCTCGGGGCCGACAAACAATTGAAAAATTATTGCCTAAACTGCTGTTTGCAATCCTTAACGCCGATGATCCTGTCGCGCTATTACCGCGTATTATTGCCTTGTTAGTCAAGATTTTAAATCGTACCGCTTATTTAGAATTGTTAGCTGAAAACGATTTAGCATTAACTCAGTTATTACGCTTATGTGGCGCTAGCTCGATGGTGGCGAAACAGTTGGCGAGTCACCCAATCTTATTAGATGAATTATTGGTGCCGTCACATTTATACCACCCGACGCCACTGCATGAGTATCGCAGTGAATTGCGCCAGTTTATGTTACGCATTCCAGAAGAAGATCAAGAGCAACAATTAGAAGCATTGCGTCAGTTTAAGCAAACCCAATTGTTACGTATTGCTGCCGCGGATATTGGTGGTGAATTAGCGTTAATGAAAGTGAGCGATCACCTGACATGGTTAGCGGAAGCGGTGATTGATAATGTCGTCAATCTGGCATGGCAACAGTTGGAAGAGAAGCATGGTGTGCCACACAATGTCGTTGAAACCGGTAAAAAAGGTTTTGCGGTGGTAGCGTATGGCAAGCTAGGTGGTATTGAGTTAGGTTATGGCTCGGATCTAGATTTAGTCTTTATCCATAATTGTGAAACAGCAGGCATGACTAACGGTGCAAAAATGATTGATAGTCGTCAGTTCTACTTGCGCTTAGCGCAACGTATTATTCATATCTTCAGTACTCGCACCAGTACTGGTATTTTGTATGAAGTGGATATGCGGTTACGCCCATCGGGTAATTCAGGGGTACTGGCCTGTCCGGTATCACGATTCTTAGATTATCAATGCAACGAAGCTTGGACCTGGGAGCATCAATCATTAGTGCGTACCCGTATTGTTTATGGCGATAAGCTCATTCAAAACCGTTTTATGGAAGTAAGGCGCAGTATTATTGCCAAACCTCGTGATACTGCCGAGTTGAAAAAACAAGTAGTGCAAATGCGTTTGAAAATGCGTGATCATTTGTTAAAAGTTAACGCCGAACAATTTGATATTAAGCAGTCAGAAGGCGGTATTACTGATATCGAGTTTATGATGCAGTTCATTGTATTAAATCACGCAGCGCAGATGCCGAAGATCCAACTGTGGCCTGATAATGTCCGCATTATTAGCCGTTGTGTGGCTGAAGGTTTAATGACCGAAGAGTTAGGCTCTAGCTTAACAACCAGTTATTGCCAAATGCGTGATGCCATCCACCGCCTGAATTTATTAGGTAAGAAGGGGATCGTCGCCAATACTCAGTTTGTGGCACAACGTAAAGTTGTCACGGATTATTGGCAACAGTTATTTGCGCTGTAGCCTCTTGCTAAATACAGCGTGTCATTAAGCAAAAATCCTATTGATGCTGGCGAAGCTTGCCTTTATCAATAGGATTTTTCTATTTATTGGTCGCTGTTTTTATTCCATTGCTCTGGCGATTATTTATATAAGCTCGGCTCACCTTCTGGGCGCGTTTTAAAGCGGCGATGTAACCACATGTATTGTGGCACTTGCTCTAAAATTGATTTTTCACATTCTTGATTACAGCGCTTTGCGTCTTCAACTTCGTCACCAGTTGGGAAGTTCTCTAATGGTGCTCGAATAATTAACTGGTAGCGGCCATCAGGTAAACGACAAGAAGACACTGGATAGGTTTTGGTATTCGCACCGGAAGCAAACAGTGTGGTCGCAGTGATCGTACAAGCTTTTTCAACCGCGAAAAATGGCACAAATACGCTACGGCGACGGCCATAATCATGGTCGGGGGCATACCATAATGGTTCACCCTCAGCGAGAATTCGTAACATGCCTTTGATATCACGACGGTCAAATAAACCTTTATTTGACAGCGTGCGCCCACGGCATTGTAAATATTCCATCAATGGGCTTTTATTTGGACGATAAATAGCATGGGCTGGTCGTAGTAAGCCAAAAATACGAGCCGATATTTCTAGCGATAAAAAGTGCGCCCCAAGGATCAGCATACCGTTGCCATCTGCTTTGGCTTGGTCGATGTGCTCTTGACCTTTGATAACCATGTTTTTCTTAATTCGCCAATCAGGCCAAAACCACGCATTGGCTGTATCAATAACCGCTAATCCCGTGTATTCAAAGTTCTCTTTTGCTAGGGCTTTAATTTCAGTATCTGATTTATCCGGAAAGCTGAGCGCCAGGTTTTGCTGCGCTATTTTTAGACGTGACGGTAATATTTTCATTACCAAACGGCCTAAAGCGCGACCCAGAACGGTTTGTACTGCGTTCGGTAACAAAGATATAAACCATAACAGAGTAGCAGCAAACAGTAATGGCCAATTTTTAGGGTGCAGAAAACTGAATTTAAATTTAGTGTTGTCTTTGGTGACCATAGGTTTATCGGTGTTGCTATTATTTTTCATGAAAATCTCATTAATTTTAATCCATTACACTTTTGTAATTGACTGATAATCATACTTAAATGGAGGTTTTTAACTGGTGTGTGCTGCTTCAGATATAGCAAAGGCGACACTGAGGGCCGCCTTTAATTCTGTCGTAAGTATTAATTTAGTTAGTTGCTATTAATCCAGCATTTACTAAATTAATATCTTCAGCGTTCAACGTACCAGCGGCTTGTTTTAACTGTAACATACTAATGATGTAGTTATAACGTGATGCTGATAATGATTGCTTCGATTGGTATAAGCTCTTCGTTGCATTCAATACGTCAATAATTGTACGGGTACCAACACCAAAACCAGCCTCTGTTGCTTCTAATGCACTTTCAGACGATTTAACTGTTTGCTCGTACGCTTTAATAGAACTTAATCCAGCAGTTACGTTGTTGTAAAAAGTACGAATTTGAGTTTGAACTTCACGACTCGCTTTGGTTAATTGCTCTTGGCTTGCCGTTACTTGGTAAACAGCTTGTTTCTCTGTTGAGGTTACCGCGCCACCTGTGTATAGCGGCATGCTAAATTCGATCCCGACGTTACCTGAAGACACTGTGTTTTCTAAGCCTGCGCCACCATTGCTATTTTTATCGCCATAATCGGTGTATTGTGCGCCTGCATTAGCGACTAAATTTAATGACATGTTATCAGCTGAGCTGGCTAAATCGACGTTGCCTTCAGCGATTTGCTTGGCAATACGTTGGATCTGGATTGATAAGTTTTGGTTGTTGGCAGTATCTAACCAGCCATTACGCGTACCATCTGGTTCTGTCGGGCTAAAACGAGCCGTATTCAGTGGTGAAATATCAGTATGGGTTAAGCCCGTGATCTCAGTTAATGATTCGTAGCTGTTAGCTAGGGTATTTTCAGCGTTAATTACTTCTGCTACAGATAAATCAAACGTTGATTGTGCTTCTAATACGTCAGTTTTATCGGTTAGACCAACATTATAACGCTGAGTTGTTTGTTCTAGTTGACGCTCTACCGCATCTTTATTACGGTTAGAGAATTCTAGCGCATCGTTGGCCGTTAATACGCTGAAGTACGCATTTGATACACGTAAGATCAGACTTTGTAATTCTGCTTGAACAGCAAGTTCACTTTGTTCTGCTTGTTTAGCCGCTTGGCTAACATTAATGAAATTGCTTTCTTCATATAATGATTGGGTTAGGGCAATACCAACAGTACCTTTTAACGCATCACCGTTTGCGCTTCCATCAGTTCTGTAATCACTCGTAATACCGTAACCTAGGTCAGCACTTAGGCCAATTTGTGGTAAGTTTGACGCTTCTTGTTCAGTAATTTTCTCTAGTGCTGCATCTCGATTTGCTTGAGCTTCTAAATATAGTGGGTCTTTGGTCAGCGCTTGTTCAAATATTTGTTGTAAATTATCTGCACTTGCTGAGTTTGCAAAAAGTGCTAGGCCGCAGGCTAGAAGAATTTTATTAAACTTCATTAGTGGTTACCTTAGTGTAAGTCGTTGCTGTTATGATTTCGCATAACAATAAATAGTGATAACTGCTTAGTCAAATTAATAATTATCCAAAAGTGATAGTTATTGATTCGATTACTTTAATAATATACTAGGTGTTATCTCGATGCGCGAGTTTTGAACGCTGAATCAATGTCGATATAAAATTATTAGTATATTTACTAGGTATTATCCCTGAACCCTAGCAGCAAACATGGTATTCACCGTAAGTCTTTATTATCAGTATATTTGAGGAGATGTAAATGAAAAGTCGAAACTTAGAAATACAATCTGAGTATGATATTAGCGATATTGAGATCATAAACAAACAACAGGTTTTTAACGGTTTCTTTAAAATCAACACGTATAGCTTTAAACATAGGCTGTTTTCTGGCGATTGGAGTGGTGAAATAACCCGCGAGGTATTTGAGCGTGGTAATGCTGCTGCGGTCATTCCGTATGATCCCAGACGTGATGAAGTGGTATTAATTGAGCAGATCCGTATTCCAACCATTGAATCGAGTTCACAACCTTGGCTGCTTGAATTAGTGGCTGGTATGATAGACAAACAAGGCGAAGATTCTGCCGAAGTCGTCAAACGAGAAGCCCTAGAAGAAGCGGGCGTCACTATTGCTCGCTGTGACTTTATTATGCAGTTTTTTGTCAGTCCCGGCGGTACCAGTGAAGCGCTTGATCTGTATGTTGGTGAGGTTGATAGTAGTACAGCACACGGTGTTCATGGTTTAGCAAGTGAAGGTGAAGATATTCGCGTGCATGTGGTCAGTCGCGAAACTGCTTATAATATGGTGCAAACAGGGCGAATAAATAACGCATCGACTATTATTGGTATCCAGTGGTTACAATTGAATTTTGAAACATTGCAAAAGTCTTGGCTGTAGCGCTACAATAGCCGATTGAGCTTTTCCAACGCTAAGTCATTTGAATCTATGATGATTGGAATAGTGGAAATGTGTGCTGGTCAACAGATTTATTGAGTCTTATTAGGGTATGCTAATAGCTAAGTAATCTTGTAATCGTATGTCGATTGGCAATTGTAATTAGCGTAACTATTTATTATTCGTCATTAGTAGATAACATATAAGGATAAGGGTTAAAGATTATTGTGGGTGCGGACATTTCTAAGTTAGCTGTAGAGCATAATGTAATTAATTTATTGCAAGTGACGGATACTCATTTGTTTGCTAATGCTGAGAAAGATCTTCTTGGGGTGCAAACGCAATTGAGTTATCGCCATGTCATCGATGCCATTCTCCAGAATCAACAACCGTTTGATGCTGTGCTTGCTACGGGCGACATTTCTCAAGACAATACCCTTGCTTCTTATCAATTCTTTGCTCAGCATATTAAACGTCTCGATAAGCCTTGTTATTGGTTACCAGGTAATCACGACAATATTCCGTTAATGGCCGAAGCATTAAAAGCGGAAGGTGTGTTATCGGATAAATATAAAGTTGTGGGTGACTGGCAAATTGTGTTGTTAGATTCGCAATTAAGTGGTTCTCCGGCCGGTTATTTATCGCCAGAGCAACTCGCTATGCTTGATGAGCAACTGACGCTGCACTCAGATAAATATGCGCTAGTGGTATTGCATCACAATACCTATCCGGTGGGGTGCAAATGGTTAGATCAACATATTCTCCGCAATGCGGATGAATTTTTAGCGGTACTCGCGAAACATCCACAAGCCAAGCATGTGTTATTTGGACACGTCCATCAACAGCTTGATAAAACCTACGATGGTATTCATTTTATGGCGTCACCATCGACTTGTTTCCAATTTAAACCGCATTGTGATGAGTTTACGCTTGATTCCCGCGCGCCGGGTTGGCGTTATTTACAGCTGCACAATGATGGGTCGATCAATAGTCAAGTTTGGCGTTTGTCGAATAATGATTTTAATCCCGATCTTGAATCTAAAGGTTACTAATAATCAGGGTAGCCTTGCCTCGATTTTATTGAAATTATCGATGTCATCGGTGTTATAACTCCCTTAGATACAGACAAACTCTGCTTGAGGTTAATAAATGGCTCCCACGCTACTGCTCTATTTGCACGGTTTTAATAGCTCACCAAAATCGGTTAAAGCACAACAAATGGCCGATTATCTTGCTTTGCACCACCCTGAGATAAGCCTCGAAATCCCTAACCTATCTGCTTACCCCCAACAGGCGTGGTTGCAGATAGCGGCGATAGTGGCTCGTTATCCTGATTATCAGCTCGGGGTCGTTGGCAGTTCACTCGGCGGTTATTATGCAACGAAAGTGAATCAAGTCTTTCACTGTCCTGCGGTCATTGTCAATCCGGCAGTTAAACCGTATGAGTTGCTGGTGGATTATTTAGGTGAGAATACTAATCCGTATACTGAAAACACATTTACCCTTGCTGAACAGCACATTGATGAACTACGAGCGCTGGATTGTCCGGCATTAGTTCACCCTGAAACGATCTGGGCACTATTACAGACCGATGATGAAGTGTTAGACTACAGGCAAGCAACAGCAAAATATAATGCGGCAAAATTAACGGTAGAGCAGGGCGGTGATCATGCCTTTATCGGATTTGAACGTTATCTTAGCGATATTTTAACCTTTCTTGCATTCAAGTAGATGTAACGAACAGCATAAAAGAAACTCATGACTCAAGAATATAATGCGGGCTCGATTGAAGTCCTAAATGGTCTCGAACCAGTACGCCGCAGACCCGGTATGTATACCGACACAGTACGCCCTAATCACCTTGGCCAAGAAGTTATCGATAACAGTGTCGATGAAGCGTTAGCTGGTCATGCTCAGAACATTACCGTTACCTTACATGCCGATCAGTCGCTTGAAGTGAGTGATGATGGTCGTGGTATGCCAGTTGATATTCACCCGGTTGAAGGCGTGAGTGGTGTTGAGCTTATTTTATGTAAGTTACATGCGGGTGGTAAATTCTCCAACGATAGTTATCAATTCTCGGGTGGTTTACACGGGGTTGGTATTTCGGTGGTAAACGCATTATCGAAACGGGTTGAGATCACCATTCGACGTGGTGGGCAAATTTATCAAATTGCTTTTGAAAATGGTGAAAAAGTATCTGAGTTAGAAGTGATTGGCACTATTGGGATACGTACTACGGGTACTAAGGTACATTTCTGGCCCGATGCGAGTTATTTTGATTCTGGTAATTTCTCGTCTAAGCGCTTGATGCATAACTTGCGTGCTAAAGCAGTACTTTGCCCTGGTTTAAATATCAAGTTTGACGATAAAGTTAATAAAGAAAAACATGTTTGGTGTTTTGAAAAAGGCCTCGAAGACTACTTAATGGAGTCATTGGATAAGTGGCCTACATTACCTGAGCAACCGTTTGTCGGCAGTTTCTCTGCTAATAACGAAGCGGCTGATTGGGCGGTTATCTGGTTACCAGAAGGCGGTGAATCGGTGACTGAAAGTTATGTTAACTTGATCCCAACGGCGCTTGGTGGTACCCATGTCAACGGTTTACGTCAGGGTTTGCTCGATGCTATGCGTGAGTTCTGTGAATTCCGTAGCTTATTGCCACGTGGCGTTAAGTTAACCCCCGATGATATCTGGGATCGTTGCTCTTATATCTTGTCGGTTAAAATGCAAGACCCACAATTTGCCGGACAAACCAAAGAACGTCTGTCATCACGTCAGTGTGCGGCCTTTGTTTCAGGGGTGGTTAAAGATTCGTTTTCATTATGGTTAAACTCACACACCGACCTAGCTGAATTGCTGGCTGATTTGTGTATTAACAACGCTCAAAAACGCTTACGCGCCAGCAAAAAAGTTGCCCGTAAACGTATTACCAGTGGCCCTGCATTGCCGGGTAAATTAACCGATTGTTCTGGTCAAGACCCAATGCGCTCTGAACTTTTTTTAGTGGAAGGTGACTCTGCTGGTGGTTCTGCCAAACAAGCCCGTGACCGTGAGTTCCAAGCGGTCATGCCATTGCGTGGTAAGATCTTAAATACCTGGGAAGTAGATTCTTCGCAAGTACTGGCTTCACAAGAGGTGCATGATATTTCTGTGGCGCTGGGTATCGACCCTGATTCGGATGATATTTCAGGTTTACGTTACGGCAAGATCTGTATCTTAGCCGATGCCGATTCTGATGGTCTGCATATTGCCACCTTACTTTGCGCTTTATTTTATCAACACTTTAGAGCCATGGTTGAAGCGGGGCATGCGTTTGTGGCTATGCCACCGCTATACCGCATCGATATCGGTAAAGAAGTGTTTTATGCGTTAGATGAAGCAGAGAAAAACGGTATTATTGACCGTATTGCAGCCGAGAAAAAACGCGGTAAGGTTAACGTGCAGCGCTTTAAAGGGCTGGGTGAAATGAACCCACTGCAATTGCGTGAAACCACGATGGATCCAAATACCCGCCGTTTAGTGCGTTTAACCATTGACAATGCCGATGAGACATTCGCAATGATGGATATGTTGTTAGCTAAAAAACGTTCATCTGATCGCCGCACTTGGTTAGAAGATAAAGGTGATATGCTTAGCGATAGCTAATGTTGTTTAAAGCATAAGCTGTCATACATATAGCATAAGGTGTCACAGTAAAGCATAAGGTGGCACGTTTTACTTCTCAGTACTATACTTCTAGTACTGAGGAGAACATCATGATGCGCAGAAGAACCCCTACCAAAAGAAATTTAAATAACCTTCTTTCTAAAAGTATAACGAAGTTCCCCTCTACTAAATCAGATATGTCTCCAACTATAACAGAAAGCCCACTCGAGGCTGATTTTTGCTATTACCTAGAATTCGATAAAGACGTAATAAAATATGAAGCTCAACCACTTTCTTATGAATACTGGTATAGCGGCGAATTGCATTTTTATACCCCTGACTTCGAGGTCTTATATGATGATTTTTCTTGTTACTATGAAATAAAGTTTGAAATAGATATTTTC
>NZ_JASJHF010000187.1:0-6332 GCF_033791185.1 Moritella sp.
GTTAAAGATTTTGCCATTGATACGCAAGGGCAAGGAAGTGATACTCGCGTTGAAATGAGTGGTTACGTATTACCTGGCGTTCAAATTCGCTACGGAATCGGCATATTCTCAGCACTGAGTGAAGTTATTGTACGATACGAGATCTTACCAAAACTTTATATCGAGTTGGTGAGTGGTGTTGATAGTGCTGTGGATATTTATTATAAATTTAGCCGTTAGTCATTTTTCATATAAAAAATTAAAAAATTAAAAAATAAAAGCAGCTCAGCTGCTTTTATTAAAATAGGGCGACAATTTATTTAATGTCACTTGCCCCATGCGCTGAAATAGAAATAGCGTGTGAGCCTTTTGGCCCTTCATCTATCTCATAATCCACCAATTGCCCAGCTTTCAATGTGCGGTACCCATCCATTTGTATGATAGAAAAATGCGCGAAAACATCATCGCCGCCTGATTCAGGACAAATGAAGCCGAATCCTTTAGCATTATTGAACCACTTAACCGTACCGGTTGCCATACCTCTGCATCCTTTCTGTAGTTGCAACGACCAAATTGCAAATTGTTTGATTACTAAACTATAGTACCCCTTTTAATTAGAGGGGAAATAGATGTATACAATAGTTAACAGTTAAGTTAATTAAATGCTAATTAATTATTCCATCTTGTTAATAAATTTAGTTTATTCGCAACTATAGTCAAGTTAATATTCCTAAAAATGTATAAAATGAGGTAAACTTAGATGAAAGGGTGAAACTTATTAGCCCAAATCTGTGATAGGTACTAAGATAGAATTATGAGTAAGTTAGATGAACTGATTGATTTCAAAACAAGTATAGAAAGTGAACAAGAACTTAAAGCACCTTCATTTTACAAAGTGTTTTTGAATAATGATGACTATACTCCAATGGATTTCGTTGTAGATGTACTACAAAGGTTTTTTTCTATGGATATAGATAAGGCTAACCAAATCATGTTAACTGTTCATTATAGGGGCAGAGGGGTTTGTGGTGTATTTACGGCTGATATAGCCGAGACAAAAGTATCACAGGTGATGCAATATGCGAAAGAAAGCGAACAGTCCTTATTATGTACCATGGAACAAGCATAAGCGTAATGCTAGCAAAATTACGCAACACGTAGTTATAGGGAGATGCCTATGTTAAGCAAAGATCTTGAAATTACGCTAAATGAAGCGTTCAAAACTGCACGCGAAAATCGTCATGAGTTTATGACGGTCGAGCATCTATTGGTTTCACTATTAAGTAACAAATCTGCCAGCGAAGCAATTAAAGGCTGCTCTGGTGATATCGATTCTATTCGTGATGAATTACTTCTCTTCTTAGAACAAACGACACCTATTTTACCAGCGTCAGATGAAGACAGAGAAACACAACCAACCCTAGGCTTCCAGCGTGTGCTACAGCGTGCTGTGTTTCATGTGCAATCCTCAGGAAACAATGAAGTAACGGGTGCAAATGTCCTTGTCGCCATTTTCAGTGAGCAAGAATCACAAGCTGCTTATATTTTAAAAAAATCAGGCATGAGCCGCTTAGACGTTATTAATTTCATCTCGCACGGTATTCGTAAAAATGACGAAGAACCGGGTATTGAAGATAGCCTTGACTCATCTGAGCAAGTGGTCAGTGATGGTGAAGATCAATCGACGAAACTTGAAAACTTCTCTGCTAACTTAAATAAATTAGTGGTAGAAGGGCGCATTGATCCACTAATTGGACGTGATGAAGAGCTAAATCGTACTATTCAGATATTGTGTCGTCGTCGTAAAAATAATCCATTATTGGTGGGTGAAGCAGGCGTGGGTAAAACAGCGATTGCAGAAGGCCTAGCATATCGGATTGTGAATGAAGAAGTGCCTGACGTAATGAAAAACACACAAGTATTCTCACTTGACCTAGGTGCGTTGCTTGCTGGTACTAAATACCGTGGTGATTTCGAAAAACGTTTTAAATCATTACTAAAACAATTACAAAAACATGATGATGCAATTTTATTTATTGATGAGATTCATACTATTGTTGGTGCAGGTGCGGCGTCTGGCGGGCAACTTGATGCTGCCAACTTAATTAAGCCGCTACTTAGTAATGGTACATTACGTTGCATCGGTTCAACGACATATTCTGAATATAGCCAGATTTTTGAAAAAGACAGTGCATTAGCACGACGATTCCAAAAAGTCGATGTTGTAGAGCCATCAATTGATGATACGGTTAAGATCCTACAAGGGTTAAAATCACGCTACGAAGAACATCATGATGTTCGCTATACCGCAAAAGCGCTTCGGGCCGCGACAGAATTATCGGCTAAATATATTAATGAACGTCAACTGCCTGATAAAGCTATTGACGTAATGGATGAAGCTGGTGCCAAACAGCGCTTGTTACCGTTGAATAAACGTAAAAAAACAATTGGTATTACTGAGATTGAATCTATCGTTGCAAAAATGGCGCGTATTCCTGAAAAATCAGTATCTTCTAACGATCGTGATGTACTTAAAAACTTAGAACGTAATTTGAAGATGGTTGTGTTTGGACAAGATCCGGCGATCGAAGTGCTTACAGATGCTATCCGTTTATCTCGTTCTGGATTAGGTGCTGAAGCAAAACCGATTGGTTCATTCCTTTTTGCTGGTCCTACTGGTGTCGGTAAAACTGAGGTTACTCAACGTTTAGCTAAAATCATGGGTGTTGATCTTATTCGTTTTGATATGTCTGAATATATGGAACGTCATACGGTATCGCGCTTGATCGGTGCACCTCCGGGTTATGTTGGTTATGATCAAGGTGGTTTACTCACTGACGCTGTTATTAGACAGCCTCATGCCGTAGTGTTGCTCGATGAAATTGAAAAAGCCCATCCAGATGTATTTAATCTGTTATTACAAGTGATGGATAACGGTACGCTAACGGACAATAATGGCCGTAAAGCTGACTTCCGTAATATCATTCTGGTGATGACAACGAATGCTGGTGCAACTGAAACTGTACGTCAATCGATTGGCTTTAAAGAGCAAGATAACAACAGTGATGCATTAGGTGAAGTTAATAAATTGTTCGCACCTGAGTTCCGAAATCGTTTGGATAATATTATCTGGTTTAATCATCTTAATATGGATGTTATTCATATGGTTGTTGATAAATTCCTCGTTGAATTGGAAGCACAACTTGATGATAAGCAAGTCGCCTTAAATGTATCGAATGATGCACGTAAGTGGCTAGCAGAAAAAGGCTATGATAAAACAATGGGTGCAAGACCAATGGCACGAGTCATCCAAGATAAAATTAAGCGTAACCTTGCGAATGAAATTTTGTTTGGCAAATTGTGTAATGGTGGCGCTGTTGATATTCAATTGAAAGATGATGAACTCGCTTTCACTTTTAGTGATGTTAAAGTGACAGCAACAGAAACCGAGTAAGCTGAATCTTTCTATAAGCTTGTTTTATTTCGAATTAGTGTTAGTTTGTAACTATGCTTGACTTAAAGAGGGAATGCAAAATGGATATTTCCGCATTAACTAGAGTCGAAATTAGTATCCCTGATGGGATTAGTTTTGATTCGTTAGGACTTGAACTTGATGATGACGGCAGTATTTCCTTTGATATTGAAACATTGGAAGCTGTGGCATTAGAAAGTGGTATTGATGTTGCCTTACTCGATGAAGGCTACGTATTACAAGTATTGCTTATTAGTTTTTATCAATGGCACCGAGTGCATAATGGTGAGATAAACGCAGTTATGGAAGATATTATTGAGCAAGCTAACGATTTATCAGCTTATTCTGATGATGAGCTAATTATGATATTAGGTTCAGCTGAGATGGATAAACAAGCCAACGTTGCTATCTCACAAATTGTTCATTGAGTTGAATAAATAAAGTTATGAATAAATAAAATATAGAATGAAAAATGGAAGCCAATTGGCTTCCATTTTTATTACTGCTGTTTTTATTAGCACATCAACGACTTGCGGTATCTACTATTCGCTGTCTTTAACTTGTAAGCCAACGTTACCCGTCTTAACGATATCAATGATACCTTTTTTGAATAATTGGCCTACAGCACTTTTAAATGTCTTTTTACTCACACCAAACAAACGAGAGATTGTTTCTGGGTCTGTTTTGTCGGTAACAGGCATGAAACCGCCATGTTTATTTAGCTCTGATAATAACACTTGGCTAAAATCAGATACCTTGCCGTGACCAGGTTCGTTCAGTAAAATATCAATTTTACCGTCTTCACGTACTTTTTGAATGTAACCTTTTTGTTTTTCACCACGGTTTAATTTCTTAAACATTTCGTTCTTGTAAACAACGCCCCAATGGGTGTTATTTACAATTACTTTGTAACCAAGATCTGTTGGGTCAACAGGTGTGATTTCAACTTCTTCGTGGATTTTATATCGAGCTGGCACATTGTCTACGTGACGATCTAGTTTTGTTGTTGCTGTGATTCGACCATGAATACGGTCAAGATAAATAGCCACAAGGTATTCACGGCCTACTTGTAATGGGACGCGTTGTTCACTATAAGGAACTAACAGGTCTTTATCTAAACCCCAATCAAGGAATGCACCAACATTGTTTACTTGTTTAACTTTTAACATGACGAATTCGCCAACAGCACCAAGTGTTTTTTGTGTTGTTGCAATGATACGATCTTCTGAATCAAGGTAGATAAATACCTCAAGTTCATCACCGATATCTGCGTTCAATGGTGAGTTTGTAAAAGGTAACAGTATTTCACCTAGTACACCGCCGTCGAGATAGAAACCCGATCCAGTTTCTTTGATAATTTCTAAGGTATTTAACTTACCTAATTCTGCCATGGTTCTTTGCTCTGTATTTAAATAATGAGGGTAATTATAGATCACCCAATAATGCAGGCAATGTATCACGAAGCGTGAAAAAAACCCAATATTTGCGGATGAATTAATATTAATTAGCTGAAAGGTTAAATATATGCACTAATATTGCTTGATAATAATGCCTTCTGTTATACTTCGGCCACTTAATTGCGGTATTTCTGAAGTAAACAATTCTCAAAACTTTTACGCAATTCCTAATTCCCTTAATATTAGTATAAATTATCATGACACAACAAGACATTAAACAGACTCGACTTAATAAATACATCAGCGACACGGGTTACTGCTCTCGTCGTGAAGCGGACCGCTTGATTGAACAGGGTCGTGTAACCATTAATGGTAAAATCCCTGAAATGGGAACTAAAGTGTCAGATGACGACATGGTTGCAGTAAATGGTAAACCGGTAAAAGCTAAACAGAAGCGAATTTACATCGCATTAAACAAGCCTGAAGGGATCACGTGTACAACAGAACGACATATTCAAGGTAACGTGATTGATTTTATCGATTACAGCACTCGTATTTTCCCTATCGGTCGCCTTGATAAACCGTCTGAAGGACTTATCTTTCTAACGAATGATGGTGATATTGTTAATAAGATCTTACGTGCAGGTAATGCACACGAAAAAGAATATATTGTTAAAGTTGATAGTACTGTTACGGATAACTTCTTAACCGGTATGGCTAACGGTGTGCCGATTTTAGATACCATTACTAAACCATGTAAAGTAACGCGTGAAGGTCGTTTTAAATTTAGAATCATTTTAACGCAAGGTTTAAATCAACAGATTCGCCGTATGTGTGAGCACTTTGGTTTTCAAGTTAAATCATTGACGCGTACGCGTATCATGAATATTGATATGAAAGGCTTAAAGACGGGTCAATGGCGTTTACTAACCGATAGCGAGATGGCTGAAATAAACAGCATGGTTGAAAGTTCAAGTAGCACTGAAGAAGCGTCTGACTATGGTCAAGTAAAACCGAAAACAAAAGGCGTGCATTCTAAACGTGGCGTAAACAGTGCCGCACGCCAAAAACGATTTGGTTATGGCGATTACGCACCAACACCTGGTCAAGTTTTGAATGATGAAGCGACTTCAGATTTTTGGAATCAAGATGAAACCAGCTCTGATCTAAATAAACAAGATGAACCGACGTCGGATTTTTGGACGCAAAATGAAAAATCATCTGATTTTGTTGAGCAAGATTCTGATGTTGTAGAGAAAGATAAACCAGCGTCTTTTTCTGATGAACAAATTGCATCAAGAGCTCGTTTCGACTCAGCTGAAAAGAGAAAAGAACGAAAAGCACCAGCTACGCGTTTCAGTATTATTGCTGAACGTGAAAAAGCCAAGCTGGCTAATGCTAAGCCGAGTCCTGAAGCGCCTCGTGTTAAAGGTACTTTATCGTTGAAAAAGAAGTGATTAGATATAATGTCTATGGCTAATTAC
>NZ_JASJHF010000188.1:0-9334 GCF_033791185.1 Moritella sp.
ACACTTCTTGGCGCTTGGCATTCACGACAACATTTTCTTGAAAATCAGACTCTAACGCCAGTGCTGAGTTACTCATGAATAATGTTAACAGTAATACTTTATATTTTTTCATCATTAGTATAGATCGCTTCAACTTGCTTAAGGATAGTCATGTATTCTTGCTTTAAATCACCTTCAAGACCGATGCCTGTTTGATTAAACAAGTCACCTGTAATGGTAATTAATTGATCGCTTCGCACCAAATTCTCAGCAAGCTCTAATTGTAAATAACTGGTTGTGATGACATCAATATAATCATTTTTATTCATATTTTTGATAATCACATTATCTTGTAATGTGGCAACGTCCTCACTACTAAAGTTACCTTCTTTAGCTTGGATCTTCCAGGTTGCTTGCGCGTTTTCATCATAAAGAATAATAACGGGGTTAGTGAACATTGTCATGCCTAACTCGCCATAGTGCTCCATGCTATCTGCAAAAATGCGACGTATGATTTTACCTTCAAGGCTAAATTCGACACTGCGTAAGACTTGAGCAGTAAAATCTGGTTGGTATTCGGTTGATGAAGGTGCTGTTGCTTGTTCATCAGGCGAAAAGAATCGCCATACTCCAAGCGCACACAAAAAGAGGATAACAATCCCTACATTTTGGCGATTCATACCGAGGTGCCCTGCGCTTGATCTAATATGCCTTTCGCGAGTAAGATCAAGTCTGCTAATTCTCTTACAGCACCAAAACCACCGCGAATCGAAGTGCTAAAATCAGCCCCTTTTTTAACTAAAGGATGTGCATCGGCAACCGCGACACTGAGCCCGCAAAGATTCATCACTGGTAAATCAATGACATCATCACCAATGTAACCGACATGCTCAGGGGCTAAATTGAGTTCTTCTAGCAACATGTTGAAGGCGATAACTTTGTTATCTTGGCCTTGGTAGATGTGCTTTACGCCCAAACCTTGCATGCGGTTCGCCACAATCGTTGATTGACGCCCTGTGATCACGGCCACTTCGATATCTGCATTAAGCAGAGATTTAACCCCAAAACCATCACGAGTATGGAAGGCTTTAAGCTCTTCGCCATCGTTGCCCATGTATACTCGGCCATCAGAAAAAACCCCATCTATATCGCAAATGAGCAACTTTAATGCTTTTGCTTTGGTTAATATATCTTGTGGGATCGGACCGTATAATGTGTTGATCATTTTATAGTACACCTGCGCGTAGTAAGTCATGCATGTTGAAGGCGCCGACTGGCTCTTGTCGTTCATTGACCACAATTAGGCCATTTACTTTCTTGTTTTCCATGACGGCAAGGGCTTCTGCAGCTAAAATATGTTGATTAATAGTAACACATCTTTGGGTCATTACTTCACTGATAGGGGTTTGATGAATATCTATACGTGCATCAAGAATACGGCGTAAATCACCATCAGTAAAAATACCTACAAGTGTATTACCGTCATTGACCGCGGTCATTCCTAGGCCTTTTCGCGAGACTTCTAACAAAGCTTCTGAGATTGTTTCGCTTTGTTGTACGCTAGGTACATCGTCACCTTTATGCATAATATCTGAAATACGTAATAATAACTTTCGCCCTAAACTGCCTCCTGGATGAGAGAGAGCAAAATCATCAGCAGTAAAGCCTTTTGCTTCGAGTAGTGCCACGGCAATCGCATCGCCCATCACCAGGCTCGCTGTGGTGCTCGATGTTGGTGCTAACCCAAGCGGGCAGGCTTCTTTATCAACTTTAATACATAAACTAACTTTTGCTTCGCGTGCCATGGTTGAATTGACATTACCTGTCATCGCAATCACCGGAATGCTTAAACGGGTTAATACTGGATATAGCGCTAATATCTCATCGGACTCGCCAGAATTTGACAAAGCAATAACCACATCTTCACGTTCAATCATGCCCAGATCACCATGGCTAGCTTCACCGGGGTGCACAAAGAATGCTGGGGTACCTGTGCTGGCTAATGTCGCGGCAATTTTATTGGCGATATGACCCGATTTACCCATACCTGTGACGATCACTTTGCCTTTACAGTTGATCAGTAATTCACAAGCGGCCGTAAAGGTCGCATCAATATATTGACCTAATTGAGTGATCGCTGCCGCTTCTGTTTGAATGACATTAAGTGCGCTTTGACAATAGTTAAACTGACTCGACATGGTTATTCCCTAATAAAAATGCTGTTTAATACTTAGATTAAAAATGTTAAGTACGGCTAAATGCTATTAAATACGATAAATTGATACGCAACAAAACCAACTAGCAGTAAGCCACCTTCAATGCGGTTAATACGACTAGGACGCCCTCTAAAGCTCATCGCCATTAATAGCATCACAATCGTTGCACCGAGCATATAGTAGAAGTCTCGGCTGATAATCGCTGGATCTATCATCCCTGGTGCTAGAATGCCTGGTAGCGACAATACTGCTAAGATATTGAATATATTTGAACCAATGATATTACCAATCGCAAGGTCATCTTCGCCTTTTAATACACCTGTGATCGATGCTGCAAGTTCAGGTAAACTGGTACCAATGGCGATGATAGTGAGCCCGATAACTAAATCGCTCATGCCAAAATATTGTGCGATCACAACCGCTGAGTCAACAAGGTAACTAGAGCTAATCGGTAATGCAATCATGCCGAAAACTAACCAAGCTACGGCTTTCCAAGTGGGCACACCCTCTGGCACTTCATCATTGTGTTCTTCGGCAAGTGGATCATTACTTGGACGTTTTAGTGCTAAAATAGTGAGGGTTAAAATGGTAATGAAGAAGAGTAATAATAAGATCACACCTTCATATACTTCTAGCTTTAAATCCCACAGCACCACACCGGCTAGCAGCGTGGTAACTAATACCATCGGGATCTCACGACGGATTGTTGCTGAACCAACCAGTAATGGTTTTAATAAGGCGGTAAGACCGAGCACTAAAGTAATATTGGTAATGTTAGAACCGATCGCATTACCAATGGCTGTATTTGGTGAGCCATTCAATGATGCCGATACCGCAACCATCATTTCTGGCGCAGAAGAGCCCATCGCAACAATGGTAAGACCTATTACCAGCGGTGAAATACCTAGGTTTCGTGCTAACCCTGCAGCGCCGTAGACGAATTTATCGGCACTGATGACGAGGCCAATAAATCCAAGGATTAAAATAATTATATTTGTAGTTAACATTGGCCAATTAAAAAGTTGATAAAAAAGAACACTATTTTCGGTCTTTTTTCACTGAAAGAAAAGGTAATTTGTTAAATCTTATTGAGTATTATGTGTTGAGAGGGAGAAATCCGTACATAGTTATGCTTTTATGATTGTGTATTATACCGATTACTTTTAGAATACTGGGCTATTTTAATACTTTAGTTTTAAGCGCGATTCTCTCATTTAGAACGCCATTCACTTAAAACTAAACATGCTGTTCTATCGTTTTAGTTCAGTTCGCGATCGCGGCATGTAGAGTTTTTAACTTGGCTAAGAATGGCGACATCATAGGATTTAAGTATTATGGATATTCAAGAATTACAAACATTACTGGAAAATGAGTATACGTTCCAGGAATTACACGTGAAAGGTGAAGGCAGCCACTACGACGTTATTGCTGTCGCCGAGATGTTTGTCGGTATGAGCCGTGTAAAAAAACAACAAGCTATTTATGCGCCATTAAAAGAGCAAATTGCATCAAATAGTATTCATGCGTTAACCATCAAGGCATACACACCTGAAGAATGGGTTCGCGAACGTAAATTTATATTACCTTCTTAGGCTGGATTAGAATGGATAAGTTTTTAATTAAAGGTCCTTGTCAGTTAAATGGCGATGTGACTATCTCGGGTGCAAAAAATGCTGCACTACCGATTTTATTTGCCACGTTGCTAAGTGATGAAACGATCACTCTTAAGAATGTTCCTGAATTAAGAGATATTAAGACCACGTTGCAACTATTACGTGAGCTTGGTGCACAGGCTGAGCGCAACGCTGATGGCGATGTTGTTATTACTGCTGGCACTGTAAACTGTCAAACAGCGCCCTATGAATTAGTTAAAACAATGCGTGCATCAATTTTAGCTTTAGGTCCGTTGACGGCTAAATTTTCTACTGCAGATGTTTCTTTACCGGGTGGTTGTGCGATCGGCGCTCGTCCAGTGAATTTACACATTCATGGTTTAGAAATGATGCAAGCGAACATTAACGTTGAAGAAGGCTACATTAAAGCCCGCGTTGATGGTCGTTTAAAAGGCGCGCGTATCTTAATGGATATGGTGAGTGTAACAGGCACTGAAAATTTATTAATGGCGGCTGTGCTTGCTGAAGGCGTTACAACGATTGAGAATGCAGCAAGAGAACCTGAAGTGGTTGATTTAGCTAACTTCTTAAATTCTCTTGGTGCGAAGATCAGTGGTATTGGTTCTGACGTACTAACGATTGAAGGTGTTGAAGCCCTTCATGGTGGTACGTATGCGGTACAACCTGATCGTATTGAAACGGGTACTTTCCTTGTTGCTGCAGCAGTTACTGGCGGCAAGATCACCTGTCATAAAACCGATCCTGCATTGCTTGATGCGGTATTACTTAAGCTTGAAGAAGCGGGTGCAACGATTAAGACGGGTGATGATTGGATCTCACTTGATATGGAAGGTCGTGAGTTAAAAGCAGTTAATATCAAAACAGTACCGTACCCTGGCTTCCCGACGGATATGCAAGCACAGTTCACGGTATTAAATACTGTGGCGAAAGGTACATCGACTATCATTGAAACGATTTTCGAAAACCGCTTTATGCATGTACCTGAATTAGCACGTATGGGTGCAGATATCGAACTGGAAGGTAATACGGCTATTTGCCGCGATACGGATAGTTTGACTGGCGCACAAGTCATGGCTACAGACTTGCGTGCATCTGCAAGTCTTGTTATTGCTGGTTTCCTTGCTACAGGTGACACAACGGTTGAACGTATTTATCATATTGACCGTGGTTATGAGTTCATTGAAGATAAATTACAAGGTTTAGGTGGCAACATTACCCGCATTAAAGGTTAGTGTTCCCCGACATTATTGGCGTTGGGATAATGGCTAGCAACAGTCATTATTGTAATAAACGGTCATAATGGTAATAACTAAAAGGCGCATTGATATGCGCCTTTTTTATTGCGGTCTAATTACTGGGCTGAGGCTGTAGTGCTTGTAGTTCACCGAGTGTCACAGAAATATCAAGTTGTTTACCTTCTCTGATTACGGTTAAATTAACTTTAGAACCGGGACGCTGTTCGGCGACGACATCCATTAACCAAATAACATTATCAATCTCGGTGCCGTTAAACTTAATCACTACATCTCCGGTGACTAATCCGGCTTGTTCTGCGGGTGAGTTTGGTGCGGTATTTTGTACCACAATACCCTGGTTAGCTTTTAAGCCGAGTAATTTTGCCATGACCGCATTAATTGATGTGCCTTCAATCCCTAAGTAACCTCGGATCACGCGGCCATTAGCAATCAATGCATCCATAATTTTAACCGCCAGGGGGTAGGGGATAGCAAAGCTGATACCCATGGTTTCAACATTTTCAGCAACCTGAAATGAGGCGGTATTGATACCCACTAATTCACCGAGACTATTGACTAATGCGCCACCGGAGTTACCTTCATTAATGGCGGCATCCGTTTGCAAAAAGTTTTGATGGCCTGTGGTACTCATGCCAATACGACCGCGAGCACTGATAATACCTTGAGTGATGGTTTGACCTAAATTGTAAGGGTTACCAATGGCAAGGACGACGTCACCAATGTTGGTTTGTTCATGCTTGCTTTGAGGGATACTGGGTAGGTTTTTTGCATCTATGTGTAATACCGCAAGGTCGGTGTATTTATCAAAGCCAATTAATTCAGCGGTAAAGAAACGGCCGTCTTGCAGTGCGACAATAATTTGATCAGCATTGGCAATAACGTGATAGTTGGTCAGTAAATAACCTTTGTTATTCATGATCACACCAGAACCAAGGCTTTGTGGGCGTAGTGTCGGCTTACTATTTATCGTCGTTTGCTGATAAGTGCGAGTATAAATATTAACAACAGAAGGCGCTGCTCGTTTGACCGCGGCAGAAAAACTCATTTGTTCATTAAGCCCAAGTGAGAAGGGCTGATTTAGGCTCAAACTTTGCTTATTTTGTAATTGCGGTAACGCGAAAAGCAATATCACTGCAACAGCGATACCGAGTAAGATACTTTTTGAAATATATGACCACCAAGCTTGCACTGAGATATCCCTACGTTACTCATAAAAAATAGCAACGTAGAGAATAGCACCTCTTCCTAGGATAATGTAGGAAATAACAGGTAAAGTGATGTAAGTGCTAACGTAATACCAAGAATAAATGTTGTTCATCACGTTTAATATTGAGCGCGAGTGTGGTTTTTTCGGCAGCCAATAATTCACGTAATTGCGCTAAGTTAGCCACTTTGTCTTTATTTACGCCAATAATGATATCCCCCTGCTTTAACCCTGATGCTGCTGCGATTGAGCGCGGCTTTATATTCGTAATCATTACGCCGTTATTCTTCTCTGCACTCACTAATGTCGCCCCTGCCAGACTTGGATGTAAGTTACTGGCATTAGCGAGTTGGTTATCTGCTGGTTTTAATGTGGCTGTTACACGTTGTTCTTGGCCATCCCTGACGACACCTAAGGTGATTTCTTTACCCGCGCCTAATGTACCGATTCGTGCTCTGAGCTCGCTGAAACTGCGGATCTTATTGTTATTAACACTGATGATGATATCACCTGCCATTAAGCCAGCTTTATCAGCGGCAGAGTCAGGGGTGACTTGATTGATGAATGCGCCATATTGAACATCAATATCAAAGGCTTTTGCTAGATCTGCTGTTAACTCTTGTCCAGCCACGCCCAATACTCCGCGACGAACTTCACCGTGTTCAATAAGTTGCTGCACCAGATTATTGGCCATATTAGAGGGGATCGCAAAGCCAATTCCAACATTGCCGCCGTTGGGGCCTAATATCGCGGTATTTATACCGATTAACTCACCACGTAAATCGACGAGAGCACCGCCGGAATTACCACTATTAATTGCGGCATCGGTTTGAATGAAGTTTTCTAGATTCTCTAATTGTAAACCCGTTCTACCTAAGGCACTGACGATACCTGAAGTTACGGTTTGCCCTAAACCAAAGGGGTTGCCAATGGCGATAGTAAAATCACCAACACGTAATTTATCTGAATCGGCAAATTTAATTGCCGTTAAATTTTTGGCTTTAATTTGTAATAGGGCTATATCACTGCTGCTATCGGCTCCGACTAATGTTGCATCGTATTCATGGCCGTCTTTAAGCATTACTTTGATCTCGTCAGCATCGGCAATGACATGGTTATTAGTCAGAATGTAACCTTGTTTGGCATCGATAATGACGCCAGATCCAAGGCCTTGGAAAGGTTGACTCTGTTGTTGCGAGCCAGGGCCATCAGGGCCAAAGAAATAGCGGAAAGCTTCAGGTATACGCTGCTGAGATACCTTAGTACCAGAAACTGAAATATTCACGACTGCAGGTGTTACTTGCTCTAGAATGGGAGCAAGACTGGGTAATGCTTGGCCTGCAACAGCGGCTGGAAAGGCTGCTGTTGCAGGTAAACTTGTTAACCCTATTGCTGTGCTTAATGCTAACGCGGTGAGAGTCGTTAAATGTGATTTTACTTTCATAACTATTTAAGCCCTTGAAAATTATAAGCATAAACAGTTAGATGTGGTCTAAATGTAAAAGTTCAAGTTATTTATTCAGTAATCCTGAGCTGGTACTTGAATAATCTTTCGGTTGACCTTCAAGTGGCTCTGCTGGATCGATGACTTCCTTGGCCTGAAAAGGAATGTCTTTAACTGCGACATTATCTAATAAATGTTTGGCGTTATTGGCTAAGTGCTGTTGCATTTCAACGTAGGAATCAGATAATTTCATTAATAACTCTTCAGTGCTGTTGAAGTGTTCATTAACGTCATGTTTGTATTGTTCAATCTCAGCTTCTTTGGCTAATAGTTTACCCTTAAACTTACCTGTTTGATCTTTTGTGTTAGTCGCTTTGGCAATAGCAAAACCGATAGCAATACCGATAACCAGACTAATTAATATTTCAAGATAGGGCATATACACCTCGTTAAATGGAAATTTGTATTCTACTAAGTATGGGACGCTTCTTTCTATACTCTAATATAACGGCCTTAGTTTTAAAATAGTGTATTTCAAAAGAATACAACATGGTAGCATTGATTATGATTAATGCGTGTCGGTATATGGCAATAAAAGGCGTTAGAAACAGCAAAGGATTAGCAATTATAATGACCCCAATAGAAAAATATAAGCTTGATTTAAAGCGTCCTGATTTTATGTTTGATGCGGCGCAAGAAAATGCCGTAATGGCATTGCAGCGCCTATTTGATGAGTTGTTAGCAGTGCCAGAAAAACCCGTTAAGCAAGGTTTATTCGCTAAACTTAAAGGCTTAACGGCCAAGTCTGAGCAGATACAAGGCCATCCCGTTAAAGGGATTTATTTTTGGGGCGGTGTCGGAAGAGGTAAGACCTATTTAGTTGATACTTTCTACGATTGTTTGCCGTTTGAGAATAAAACCCGAGTTCACTTTCACCGTTTTATGCACCGCATTCATCAAGAGCTGAAAGGATTGCAGCAACAAAAAAACCCATTAAAAATTATTGCTAAAAATCTTGCTAACGAAACACGGGTTATTTGTTTTGATGAGTTTTTTGTTTCCGATATTACCGATGCCATGATTTTAGGTACCTTGTTTGAAGAGCTATTTTCGCACCAAGTTATTCTAGTGGCCACATCTAATATTATTCCCGATGAGCTTTATCGAAATGGTCTGCAACGCGCTCGCTTTTTACCTGCTATTCATTTAATTAATCAAAATTGCGACATTATTAATGTTGATAGCGGTGTTGATTATCGCTTACGTACATTAGAACAAGCGGAAATTTATCATTTTCCACTGGATAGTGCTGCGCAGAAAAATTTAGATCAATATTTTCAGCAATTATCTTGTGATCCTCGTAGCTACAATCAGCCGATAGATATTGAAAACCGTCAAATACAGACATTAGCAGAAGCTGATAGTGTGTTGATGATTGATTTTATCGCGTTATGTGGCGGGCCGCGCAGTCAAGTTGATTACATGGAGATATCCCGTATTTACCACACCGTATTACTGGCCAATGTGAAACAGATGGGGCGGTTAAGTGATGATATCGCTCGTCGTTTCATTGCTATGGTAGATGAGTTTTATGAGCGTAA
>NZ_JASJHF010000189.1:0-12961 GCF_033791185.1 Moritella sp.
TATCGTAATTTAAACCATCTAAATGGCAATGAGAATCTACTAACATATTAATTTATAAATCTTTTTAGTTTAATAAGAAATGACAGGATCAAGGTTTCAGCGGTTAAATTATTATTCTGTATTAATAGCTGACGAAGCTCAGTCAATTCTGATTGTAGTTGAGTAATTTTATCTTGTGAAAACTGTGCTGAGAAATTGGTTAACCATTCCAGTTGGTCGGTATTAACAATATAATCAATGCTCACGCCTCGATTCACCTTTTGTAAATCAAGTAAAATAAATTGTAACCAAGATAGTTTCTCTAATATGCGATCAGAAATGATTTCACACAATCGAGTGATAGCGGCAGGTTGTTGTGTAAGTAAAGTTATATTCGAAAATATCTCTTTACGTAAATCATCATCGCCATTATTTAAATAACTTAGTGTATGTAATGGTGCACCGTGGTTTATGCGAATAGCAGTCAGTGTTGGACTTTCTATCGGAAACTGCTGTTGCAACCATGTAAGTGACTCTTGCTCTGGCGGTGCTGGTAAATGTAGCTTTTGACAACGGCTATAAATAGTTGGTAATACCTGCGCCTTATTTTCAGCGAGCAAAATTATATAGCTACCATCACTTGGTTCTTCTAATGTTTTAAGTAAGGCGTTAGCAGACGCCATATTAAAACTTTCAGCATGTTCGATGATCACCACTTTGTTACCAGCAAGCTGTGAACGTTCGTTCAACTTCTGGCTGATATTCCTTATTTGATCAACACCAATAATTTTACCTGGTTCAGTTGCAACCAAATAATAGTCAGGATGGACACTGGTCTCAAATAATTGACAAGGATGACACTCATGACAAGGCTCCCAACCGATAGGCTCTTTGCATAATAATGTTTGAGCAAGTGTCTGTGCGTATGATAATTTGCCCATACCGCTCGCACTGGTGATAAACAAAGCATGATGTAAACGACCTGCTGTCATTTGCGTTTGCTGTTTTTCCCAATGAGGTAGTAACCATGGATATAACATCTAATTAATCAACATTTTTGTTATGACAATCTACATTAGCGGTTAATACATCTCGGATCTGCGATTGAACATTATCAATATTCTGCCCCGCATCAACACAATAGATGGTGTCATCCGCTTCTGCAAGTTCTTGATACTTAGCACCAATACGCTGGAAGAATGACAATTGCTCTAATTCAATACGATCTAACTCACCACGTACTTTAGCGCGTTGTAAGCCAATAGCAGGATCGATATCCAATAATAGCGTCATATCTGGTTTGAAGTCACCAATCGCAACTTGGCGCAATGTGTTTAATACACTAATATCAAACCCACGACCACCGCCTTGGTAAGCAATAGAAGACAGATCATGACGATCACCAACAACCCATTGACCTTTAGCTAATGCAGGTTTGATTATATTTTCAACTAATTGTGCACGTGCGGCGTACATGAGCATTAGCTCGGCAGATCCAGTCAATGCTTCTTCATTATCCACTTCTTTAACGATAGCACGCATCTTCTCGGCCAATTTTGTGCCACCCGGTTCGCGAGTTGTGATCACATCCGTGATCCCCTGCTCTGCTAACCAATTAATAACGGTACTTACAGCGGTACTTTTACCTGCGCCTTCAAGGCCTTCGATTACTAAAAATTTTGCTTGCACAATAACTCTCTTCAATTTATTTCTTTAAAATGTATTTGCGAACGGCACGATTGTGTTCTTTTAAATTCTTTGAAAAATAATGACCACCGTCACCACTTGCAACGAAATATAAATAACTGGTTTTGGCTGGATGTAGTGCTGCATCAATCGATGTTTTGCCCACCATAGCAATAGGTGTTGGCGGTAAGCCTCTAATTACATATGTGTTGTAATCTGTTTTTTGACGTAAGTCTTTACGACGAATGTTACCTTTATAATCATCACCCATACCATAAATAACTGTTGGATCAGTTTGTAAACGCATGCGCTTATTTAATCGGTTAATAAATACAGACGAAACAGTTGTTCTTTCGCTTTCCAAACCGGTTTCTTTTTCAATAATAGAAGCAAGAATCAATGCCTCGTAAGGACTTTTCAGCGGTAAATTCTTATCTCTTGTTTCCCAAGTCTGATTTAAATATGCTTGCAGTTTTTTATGTGACTTTAAATACAATGCAGAAACTAGCGTTCCTTCTGGATAAAAATAAGTTTCGGGTAACATCAAACCTTCCAGTTTTGAATTTTTGATGTTTAACAGCTGCGCAATCTCAATTTCAGATAAGCCGGCAGTATCATCAATCATGCCTGAAACTTGCGTTAACTGCTTACGCCATTCTTTAAATGTTGAGCCTTCAATAAAAGTGATTTTGTGTTGGAATTCATCCCCAGCAACAAGGTGTTCAAATAATGTTTTAAAATTCCAGCCCGCCGTGACTTTATACGAACCAAGTTTGATATTGGTAATCGTCGGATACTGTTTGAAAAATAAACGCAAGAATACTTTAGATTCAAAATTCGGTTCTGCAATCAACTCATTGGCTATGGATTGCGCAGTATCACCAGAAGCAACAGCTAAAATATGATCGGTTTTAACACGTTCAATTGATATGAAAGCTTGATAGCGTGAATAAAAAAGTACGCATGTAATTAACAGAATGGTAAATAGTAAGGAAATAGCAGTAATTATCTTTTTCATGGCTCTATGCGGAAATTAAATTCAGCGCACATTTTACACCAATGAAAAAGTGTTTGATACATGCAAGGTGTGTTTAATCACCTTGCATGTGAAGATCAGATAAGGAAAGTCACGAATAAATCATGTTTGATTTAGAAAAGTGAGTGATTCCCTATCTAAGATTATACCGCTGATATCTTAGTCAGCCTTCTTAAATAGAAGCGAACCGTTCGTACCACCAAAACCAAATGAGTTAGATAATGCATACTCCATGGTTACAGGTCGAGCACCGTCAGTGACATAATCCAGATCACAACCTTCACTCGGATTTTCCAAGTTAATTGTCGGTGGTAATATTTGATCTCTCAAAGCAAGGATCGTAAAGATGGCTTCGATAGCCCCCGCAGCGCCAAGTAGATGACCTGTCATTGACTTTGTAGAGCTAACGGCAAGTTTATAAGCATGTTCACCAAACACCGACTTAACAGCCGCTGTTTCAGCTTTATCACCAGCAGGTGTTGACGTGCCATGTGCATTTACATAACCCACTTCACTTGCTTTAATACCAGCATCTGCAATGGCATTATTCATTGATAATGCAGCGCCTGCGCCGTCTTCTGGAGGTGACGTCATATGAAATGCATCGCCACTCATACCAAAACCAGCCAGTTCAGCATAAATTGTTGCACCACGCGCAACAGCATGCTCATACTCTTCCATCACTAAAATACCAGCACCATCACCCAAGACAAAACCATCACGGTCTTTATCCCACGGACGGCTTGCTTTTTGTGGTTCGTCATTTCGAGTAGATAGCGCTTTAGCAGCACCAAAACCAGCCATGCCCATTTCAGTCGAGCCTTTTTCAGCACCACCGGCAACCATCACATCAGCATCACCGTATGCAATCATACGTGCTGACTGACCAATACAATGGGTACCTGATGTACATGCTGTTGCAATCGCAATGTTTGGACCTTTAAGATTGTTACGAATTGAAACATGACCAGCAACCATATTAACAATCGTTGACGGTACAAAAAATGGACTCACTTTACGTGCGCCACCTTTAGCAAAATTATGTACGTTTTGCTCAATAAGTCCAAGGCCACCGATGCCAGAACCGATCGCAGTACCAATTCGGGTTGCATTAAGATCTGTAATGACAAGACCTGAATCTATTAATGCTTGCTCAGCTGCTGCGATCCCGTACTGGATAAATAAATCCATTTTACGACAATCTTTACGGTTAATACCGACAGCTTCAGCATCAAAGTCATTAACTAAACCAGCAAACTTTGTTGAAAAATTAGTGGTATCAAAGTGCTCAATATTTTCAATGCCGCTGATACCTGATTTAATTGCTTCCCATGATGACGCAACAGTGTTGCCAACGGGTGAAACAATACCTAATCCTGTAATTACAACTCTTCTATTAGCCACACTCTTTCTCCAAATAGGCAAAAAAAAAAGCGGTCTTGCGACCGCTTTTATATATTTATAAAGTCATTGTTAAAACAACTTTACTTTGATTATCTCTCATTGAGAAACTAATCAGCCGAATTATTCAGCGCTAGAAACAACGTAGTCGATTGCAGCTTGAACAGTAGTGATTTTCTCTGCTTCATCGTCTGGAATATCAGTATCGAATTCTTCTTCTAGAGCCATTACAAGTTCAACAGTATCTAGAGAATCAGCACCTAGGTCATCAACGAAAGAAGCTTCGTTTTTAACTTCTTCTTCTTTAACACCAAGTTGTTCGATAATGATTTTTTTTACGCGTTCTTCGAAGTTACTCATTTTTACTTTCCTTAAAAAAAATATAAAGCTTTTGATTAGCAGTTTATTGATTACTTATAAACTTGCAACCCTTAAATCGGTGGTCAAACCACGATTGGTGAAAAAGATCGCAAATTTACAACCAAAATCAAATATAAATGGCTATGCCATGTACATTCCGCCATTTACATGGATGGTTTCACCCGTGATATAGCTTGCACCATCAGATGCTAAAAATCCAACAGTTTCAGCTATCTCAGCAGTACTACCGAGGCGACTGGTTGGTACTTGAGCTAAAATCGTTTGTTTTTGTTCTTCGGTTAATTCATCAGTCATATCTGTTTCGATAAAACCTGGTGCTACCGCATTGACTGTGATGCCACGAGACGCAACTTCACTTGCAAGCGATTTAGTAAAACCTAATAGGCCTGATTTAGCCGCGGCATAGTTTGCTTGGCCACCATTACCTGTAGATCCTACGACTGAACCAATATTAATGATACGACCAAAACGTTGTTTCATCATGCCACGTAAGCAAGGCTTACATAAACGGTATAAAGAGGTCAAGTTGGTATCAATAACATTGCACCATTCATCTTCTTTCATACGTAAGAAGATATTATCAGCTGTAATACCAGCGTTATTCACTAGAATATCAATGTGCCCTACTTGAGCTTTAATTTCAGCATATAATGCATCCACTGAATCTTGATTTGTCACATTAAGTTCCAAACCAAAGCCGGCATCACCTAAATAAGCGCCAATACGTTCAGCACCTTGTGCAGAAGTTGCGGTACCAATAACTTTGGCACCTAACTTTGCAAAATGTTCCGCAATTGCGCGACCAATACCACGGCTTGCGCCTGTAACGAGTACTGTCTTACTTGAAAAACTCATTTACTTATTCCTATTGTTATGCAAAATCAGCAATTGTTGCTTGATTATTTACTGCACTACCTTTGATTGTTTTATCAATACGCTTAACAAGGCCTGTTAATACTTTACCAGGACCAAATTCATATAATTCGCTGATTTGTTCTTGTGCCATTGCCTCAATCACTTCAGTCCAGCGTACTGGCATATAGAGTTGACGTACAAGTGCATCTTTAATGCTTGCTGCATCAACGGGTGCTGCAACATCAACATTATTGATTAGTTTGATAACAGGAGCATTAAAAGTTACTTTTTCTAATGCTAATTTTAATTCATCGGCAGCAGGCTTCATTAATGAGCAATGAGAAGGCACGCTTACAGGTAAAGGCATTACACGGCGAGCACCTGCTTCAACACATAATTCAGACGCTCGAGCAACTGCCGCTTTATTACCCGCAATCACGACCTGTCCTGGCGAGTTAAAGTTTACCGCTGAAACAACTTCGTCTTCAGCCGCATTTTTACAAGCCGCAATAATTGCATCATTATCTAATCCGATAACAGCAGCCATTGCGCCAATACCTTGTGGTACCGCTTGCTGCATTAATTGTCCACGCAACTCAACAAGTGCAATTGCATCTTCGAATTTAATTACGCCAGCACATACTAATGCTGAGTATTCACCTAAGCTATGACCAGCAACTAATGTTGGTTTAAAACTTTCTTTCGCAGCGGCGATTCGCCACAATGCAACCGATGTAGCCAATAATGCGGGTTGCGTGATATGAGTTTGGCTTAATTCTTCAACCGTTCCATTTTGCACTAAATCCCATAGATCATAGCCAAGAATGTTGCTTGCTTGCGTAAACGTCTGCTCTACAACAGGATGTTCTGAAGCGAGATCAGCAAGCATACCAATTGCTTGTGAACCTTGACCTGGGAATACTACTGCATACTTTGACATAAATTACCTATAAAAAATTAATAAAGATTCATGTATCAATTCGAAAATGAACTTATCTAACTAAAAAGTAATATGAGGATATCGATTGAATTTTTCAAGTGAAGGGGCAAATTAAATTATAAAAATTGAATCTTAATCAATGACATCAAGACTTGCGGATATTTTATCTACTAATCCACTTTCAACTTCTTTTACAGCCTGTTCAATTGCAAACTCAAAAGCAACCTGCTCAGCATTACCATGACTCTTAATTACAATACCCGGCAATCCTAACAAAGTTGCTCCGTTATACTGGTCGGGTTTCAAACGTCTTAGGCTGTTCATTATCAGTGGTTTGACCAATAAAGATAATAATTTAGTAAATATGTTGCTATTTGATACAGATGTTAACTGAGAAATAACCAAGTCAACAACACCTTCGCTTGTCTTAAGTGCAACATTTCCCGTAAAACCATCACATACAATGACATCGACCTTACCTGAGAAAATGTCGTTGCCCTCAATAAAACCAATATAGTTTAGATTTTGATGTTCGGAGAGTAATTGTGCAGCATGTTTAACTAGATCATTGCCTTTAATATCTTCCTGCCCAACATTAAGCAATGCGATACGAGGAGATGGAATATTACCGACATGTTCCGCAAGCGCTGACCCCATTAATGCAAATTGAAGTAATGCATCAGCATCACAGCTTACATTAACACCTAAATCAAGCATGTATACAGGTTCTTTTGTAACAGAAGGTAGTGTTGAAACAAGCGCTGGTCGATCAACAAATGGAAGAACTTTAAGTAAGTGTCGTGAAAGCACCATAAGCGCACCGGTGTTACCAGCACTCACGCACGCTTGCGCTTTATCATCACGAACAAGGTTCAATGCCATACGCATAGAGGATTGCTTAAAATTTCGCAGCGCTAAAGCTGGAGCAAGATCCATGGGTATATCATCGAGACTAGGAATTATTGTACAACGAGATTTAATAGACGTAGAAGTATTCTGTAATAATGAGGTTATTTCAGCTTCGTTACCGACAAGGTAAATAGAGAGATGTTTATACTTTTTCAGTATATTGATTGCGGCAGGGATAGTGACATGGGGGCCGAAATCGCCCCCCATGGCATCTAACGCAATTGTTAGATTAGGCAAAGTAATATAACTTATTTGTTAATTACTTTAACGCCTTTGTAGTAACCATCAGCTGTAACATTGTGACGTAGGTGAGTTTCACCAGAAGTCACGTCAACAGTTGTAGCTGCTGCAGTTAGAGCGTCATGTGAACGACGTTGACCACGACGTGAACGAGTTACTTTACTTTTTTGTACGGCCATTGACCTATACTCCTAATTACTTGCGCTTTAATTCAGATAAAGCTGCAAATGGGTTGGGCTGCTCATCAGCAGGCTCGATTTCACCAAAACTCATATCATGAGGATTCACTGAACAATCTTCCTCTTCGTGCAAAGCAACAAGCGGTAAATTGATAATCACTTCATCTTCAATGAATGAAATCGGATTGATTTCGCCATTTGCGTCCAATTCAATGGGCTCATAAGCATCTGGCAGATCTTCGACCTGAGAATCATTTTTCACAGGACTATATCTAAATTCGGTGTCACAAGCTTGCTTAAATATCCCGCCACAGCGCTGACATTCAAGGTTAACGGTTAGAGATACGCTACCCTGTATCACTATAAGACCTTGATTGTCTTTACCGAACGAAATTGATACCTGAGCATCACTTGGTTCACCTGCCGTTGCATCCGTAATACGTTTCAACAGACGAGCTTCAACACTAGTGTTAAAGTCCAATCTTTGTTGAGCAGTACGATAAGGATCAACAGTTACTGGTAGTTTTACCTTTTTCATAGGTTGCGGATAATATAGATTCATCATGTTAGAGTCAAAAGGAAAATGAAAAAAAATCAAATTTTCCTACAAAAATAGATCACTTGCCGTTAAAATCATCAAATAACTAAATAATTGATGATAGATAAACCATGAGACCTAAACTGATCCTTGCTTCAACATCACCATTTCGTAAACAGATATTAGAAAAACTAAACTGCCCTTTCGATACCTTCAACCCAAAAGTTGATGAGACCGTCAAGCCAAACGAAACGGCTGAAATGCTAGTATCACGGCTAGCGCTAGAAAAAGCTCAAGCTGCCAGTCGAGAGTATAGTAACTCAATATCTATCGGATCGGATCAGGTTTGTGTCATTAATAACGAAATAATAGGTAAACCAGGTAATTTTGAAACAGCTTTTGCACAATTATCTGCCGTTTCTGCACAAAATATAACTTTTTACACAGGGCTTTCCGTTGTAAATCAATGCTCAGGTCGTACAGATACGATAGTTGAAGAGTTCATTGTGCACTTTAGAGCATTAACGGAACACCAAATTAGCTACTATCTTGAAACTGAAAAACCTTATAATTGCGCTGGCAGCTTTATGTGCGAAGGACTCGGTATTGCGTTATTTTCTAAATTAGAAGGTAAAGACCCAAATACTTTAATCGGATTGCCACTAATTAGTCTAGTCGCCATTTTACAAGAGCAAGGCTATGATGTTTTAGCCCGTTAAAGATATCTAAAAATAAAAAAGCCAACATCATCGATGTTGGCTTATAAAATAATCTAATTATATTTATGTTAGCGGTATTAGCACTTTTTCAATTTTTCTAATGCTCTTACTAATGCCATATCTAACGGTGCTTCAACTTCTTGGGTTTCTTCAGTTCCTGGATTAAAGAACTGTAAGCGCGCGGCATGCAGGAATAGACGCTTTAAGCCTAAACCGTTCATGTGCTTCGTAAAGTCGTTATCACCGTACTTGTCATCACAAGCAATAGGGTGACCAGCGTGTAATGCGTGTACGCGGATCTGGTGCGTTCTACCAGTAATAGGACTTGCTTGAATCAAGGTACCGTGTTCATAACGCTGAATGATCTTGAAACGAGTCTGAGATTGTTTACCCTCTTCATCTACACGTACAATTCGCTCACCAGAACTAACTGTATTTTTTAATAAAGGTGCGTTTACTACTTTAGTACTGCGTGGCCATGCACCAGCAACAAGTGCTTGGTAATCTTTCTGCATTGTTTTTAAACGCAGTTGTTCATGTAGTGCTTTTAGTGTACTACGTTTCTTCGCAACCAGTAAGCAACCAGAAGTATCACGATCAAGGCGGTGTACTAATTCCAGAAATTTACTATCAGGGCGAATAGCACGTAAACCTTCGATTAAACCAAAGCTTAAACCACTACCACCATGAACAGCCATTCCTGATGGCTTATTAATAACAATTAAGTAATTATCTTCATATATGATTTGTGTTTCTAGTGCTCGAACAGAATCTAGATTCGCAGATGGTGAAATAGCTTCTGTTTCAGAAACTCGCACTGGTGGTACACGCACAATATCATTTGGTTGTAGTTTATATTCAGGCTTGATTCTGCCCTTGTTAACTCTAACTTCACCTTTACGTATGATGCGGTAAATCATACTTTTTGGTACACCTTTTAATTTAGTGCGTAAAAAGTTATCAATGCGTTGCCCTTGATAATCTTCAGTGATAGTTACGTATTCTACTTTTGGTGCAATTTTATCGGTCATAATTATTTTATTGTCTAACTCAAAATGCGTATAAGTATCAATTTGAAAAATATTTCTAATTGAATGGAAAGTTAACTTGCTATATTAATACAGGCAGTGGGATAATACCCTCTGTACTGCTAAAAACATACAGCCAAGAATAATAATGGCTTTAGTATATCTGCTATTGAGGTAAATAATCATTTATTTATATCAATAATTTCAGAATAACCAGGATGTCGTTATTCTTGCTGCGGATGTTTAGCGTACATTTTGTAGATAAGGTGCACGTTGATAGGGAGTTTCATTTATCCAGCTGGATACCGCCTCCCCACAATTCAACTTCAATAAATCGCACCTTTCGAATGCAATTATACACGTTAGTTATTGATGGAATCTAATGAGTGCAGAAATAATCGTAAGACACTTGATCACATTTAGAGCATCTGATAGCGCCTTAATTTAAACAGCCGAGAGGTTGATTATCTTACAGACACAAGGCCTGATGTACATCTAACTAATTTATTCAAGCATGAAAATTAAATTATAAGTAATAAAAAACATGGAAAGAATGTTAATTAATGCGACTCAAAAAGAAGAGTTGCGCGTTGCGCTAGTTGATGGACAACGCCTTTATGATCTAGATATCGAAAGTCCGGGTCACGAACAAAAGAAAGCTAATATCTACAAAGGTAAAATTACTCGTGTAGAACCAAGTTTAGAAGCTGCTTTTGTTGATTACGGTGCAGACCGCCACGGTTTCCTCCCTCTTAAAGAAATCTCTCGCACTTACTTCAAATCAGGTTCAGGTAAGCAACGAGGACGTCCTAGTATTAAGGATGTCGTTGCTGAAGGTACTGAAGTTATTGTTCAGATTGAAAAAGAAGAACGTGGTAATAAAGGTGCTGCATTAACGACCTTTATTAGTTTAGCCGGTAGTTACCTTGTTTTAATGCCAAACAACCCACGTGCTGGCGGTATTTCACGTCGCATTGAAGGTGATGAGCGTACTGAACTTAAATCTGCTCTTTCTACATTAGAATTACCAGAGGGTATGGGACTGATTGTTCGTACTGCTGGTGTTGGTAAATCTGCGGAAGAATTAGATTGGGACCTTAAAGTGCTACTCAATCACTGGCAGGCAATCCAAGATAGTGCAAAAGATCGTCAAGGTACTTTCTTGATACATCAAGAAAGTAACGTAATCGCTCGTGCAATTCGTGATTATCTTCGCCGTGATATTGGTGAGATCCTTATCGATCATCCAAAAGCATTTGAAGAAGCAAAGAACCGTATCAAATTAATACGTCCTGATTTTATCGACCGTATTAAATTGTATCAAGGTGATGTGCCTTTATTCAATCATTACCAAATTGAAACTCAAATCGAATCAGCGTTCCAACGTGAAGTTCGCTTACCTTCAGGCGGCTCAATTGTAATTGACCCAACTGAAGCGTTAACATCTATCGATATTAACTCAGCGCGTGCAACACGTGGTGGTGATATTGAAGAAACAGCATTAAACACTAACTTAGAAGCCGCAGATGAAGTTGCTCGTCAACTGCGTTTACGTGACTTAGGTGGTCTTGTTGTTATCGACTTTATCGATATGGGGCCAGTTAAAAACCAACGTGAAGTAGAAAACTGCTTACGTGATGCTGTACGTCAAGATCGTGCTCGTATTCAATTAGGCCGTATCTCACGATTTGGTTTGATGGAAATGTCTCGTCAACGTATCCGCCCTTCTCTTGGTGAGTCAAGTACCCATGTTTGCCCTCGTTGCAATGGCCAAGGTACAATTCGTGATAATGAATCTTTAGCGCTTTCGATTTTACGTCTTATCGAAGAAGAGTCGCTTAAAGAAAATACTAACCATATTGTTGCACAAGTTCCAGTTCCTGTTGCCGCATACCTTTTAAATGAAAAACGCAATTCAATCTTACGTTTAGAGAAACGCTATAAAGTTAAAAGCTTTATTATTCCTAATGAGAATCTAGAAACACCTCATTTCGAAGTATCTCGTGTTAAAGCTGATGACGACAACTCAGATCTTTCAAGTACTGAACTTACTCAACCTCGTGAATTCACACGTTATGACCCAAAAGTAAATAACGAAACTGTCCAACCACTTGTGAAACAAATTGAGGCGTCTGAAGAAAAAATAACTAAGCCAACTCAAGTTGTTAAAAAAGCAACACCGAGTGCAAAACCGAAAGCTGTAAGTAAACCAAAACCAGCTAAGCCTGTTGCTGAAAAAGAATCGGTATTTAGCCGCCTTGGAAAAGCAATTTCAGGATTCTTTAATAACGATGAAAAAATCGTAGTAAAAGAGACGGTTAAAGAAGCACCGAAGAAGGCAGTAACAGAAAGAGCACCGACTAACCGTAATAGTGATGAACAGCGTAAACCACGTAACCGTCGCAATCGTAAGCCTCGTAACCCTGAAAATGTTGAAAAGCAGCAACAAAATGCAAATAAAACAGCAGATGTTGAGCAAAAACAACACAATAAATACGAAGCAAAACCTAAAGCACCAAGCCAAGCAAAACCACAAGTACCGAATCTCGACGCAAAGGAAGAAAACAGCCCTCAAACTCCAGCTGTTTTAGCCGAACGTCGTCAACGCCGTAATATGCGTAAGAAAGTACGAGTGAATAATAATGAACAGAAAGTATCTGCAGAATTAGGTCAAGAACCTGTAGCAACTGATGTTCCAAATAAGCCTAAGCGTGATGCAAATGCACAACCAGCTAAACGCACTCGTCGTAGCCCTAAACATGCTAAAACAAACGATGTAGAAAAAGCTGAGAATGCACCAGTTCAAACAGCTAAACCTGTTACCGCTGAAGCAGCTAAACCTGTTACCGCTGAAGCAGCTAAACCTGTTACGGCTAAAGCAGCTAAACCTGTTACCGCTGAAGCAGCTAAACCTGTTACCGCTGAAGCAGCTAAACCTGTTACCGCTGAAGCAGCTAGACCTGTTACCGCTGAAGCAGCTAGACCTGTTACCGCTGAAGCAGCTAGACCTGTTACCGCTGAAGCAGCTAGACCTGTTACCGCTGTAGCAGCGAGACCTGTTACAGAGCGG
>NZ_JASJHF010000190.1:0-10792 GCF_033791185.1 Moritella sp.
AAAACCGCAAAAATTTGCAGATCTATGGCTAACACGAGATCAACAAGGACAAATTTTATTCAACCTTGGTTATTATCCAAAAGCGTCGGTGACGTTTGATGATACCCGCTGGCAAGCTTATAGCATGTATGGCGCTGAGCAGTTTGAACAATCAGCTACTTTATATAATCAATATACCAAGCCAGATGATGTTTTAGCTCGCGCTAATGCACTTGCCCATGATCGTCGCTACGTTAAAGCACGTAACATATATCAAAGCATTTTGGAGAAAGATGGCAATAATAAAGCGGCATTGAATAATATAAAAATTGTTCAAGCAATTATAGATGATGTTAATCGATTATCTGAAAGTCAAAAGGCAGAAAATGGTGATTCATCAAAAGAACTTGGTGATGAACCGCAAACCGGTGATGGTGCAGATAAAAAAGAGGCGAGAAAGCAAGAGGCTGAACAGTTAAGTGCGGAGCAGTTGTTACTTGATCCTAAGTTAAATGAAATGTGGTTGCGACAAGTACAAAAAGATCCCGCACGTTTTCTAGCCCAAAAATTCTATATGCAAAATGAGCGAAAAGAGAAACCACTGCCGGTGAACAAAATTAGGCAAACTAACAGTCAAAAGGACAGTGGCAATGATTAAATTTAATCAGTTACTAAGCTGTTGTATGTTGATTTTATTGTCAACTTTTTCAATGCCTAGTTTTGCTAAATCGGTTGAAGATTTAATCGCAAACAATGAGCTATCTATTACTATAAAAATTGTAGCATCAGACAATATTGTCGCCAAACAAGCTGTTACCTTGGTGATTGATGTTGCAACTAATCGTTGGTTTGCTAAGGGAACAAGGATCCACGATGTTGAGCTTGCCGAGTCAGTTATTCTACCGTTCAATGAATTGGCAATAAATGGCACCCAACGTATCAATGGCACAACATGGGCAGTGCAAACCCGGGAAATAGTTATTTATCCAATGCAAGTAGGCATTTATGAAGTTGGACCAATACTGGTAGATGTTTCCATTAATACTGAGAGTGACGGCATTGTGAGCGGCACAATTCAAACTAAGGCTATTGAGTTTGAAACATCAAAACCTGCGGCGCTTAAAGACATTGAGCAATATATAGTGACACCAGCGTTATCCATTGCCATTGATGGCGTTTTTGATATCAATAATGAGTATCAAATAGGCGACGCAATAACTGAAACCGTTACCCTTACGGTTAAAGATGCTCCCGCAATGATGATCGTGCCGTTAGCACAAACACAGTTAACGGGGATAAGTATTTATCAAAAGCCAGTAAAAGTAGCGGATAAAAATATCCGCGGGACAATCACCGGTAAAAGGGAAGAATCTGTCACTTACATTTTTGAGCAAGCAGGGGATTATCAATTACCCCAGCAAACTCTTTACTGGTGGGATCCAGAAGCAGGGCAATTAAAAAGTGAAACCATACCGGCACGTACATGGACGGTTGTAGGGAATGTGGTTTCAACACAACATTTACCTGGAAACACATCATTTTGGCCATTGAATATCAATGTTATGGTTAACTTGTTAATGGTTCTATTTTTATGCTTCATGGTTTGGCAAAGCTATAAACACAAAAAATGGTTAGTTAATGTTTACGAAAAAATCAGTCATAAAAAATCGAGAAATTGTAAAAAAAGCTTCTTAGAGGCCATTGATAATCAACAATGGCAAATTGCTTGTCAGCAGCTTTACCTTTTTATTTATGCAAATGCGGTGTCTGGTACAGCGTTATACCAAGAAAAACCTGTTATTTGCTTAAAAGCATACTTTTTTGATGATGTAGAAAATACGCTATTACTGAATAAGCTATTACAGGCGGCATATCAAAACAGCGGTGAAAAATTAAATAAGCACGAAGCCAAAAAATTAATCAAGAAAAAACAAAAGACCAGTAAAGTTTCAGGATTACTTATAAACCCAAATAAAATACAACTGAATCCGATGGATGATGATATTTAAGCATGATCTAACAATCTAAAATTCCAATTTTCCACGGTATTGGTTGCTAAGCGTGTTGTTGCTATTTCGCCCCAGATTGGTGATAGCGCTGGCATTTCTATCAATCTGGTTAGGTTGACGCTGTTTAGTGGCTCACTAAAGAACAATTCACAGACTTGTTTCACGGTTGTAGGTGATTCAAGCCGTTTAATACAGATTAGCACATCATTCGGTTCGACCATGCCCGGTTTAATAACGCGATATAACCAACCACAACGGCTTAATGTTTGCATCTGTACTGAGATATTTACAGTATCCCAACGTGCATTAAGGTTATGACAAGGCATACGAGGCTGGCTGACTTCGATTACGGCTTCTCCCCATTGATATTGATCGCCAATACAAACATTGTCTTCGTTCATGCCGACTGCACTGATGTTTTCACCCATGCCAGGTGCTGCAAATTTAGGTTGTTGGTTATTACGCGGGGTAAATGCTTGCTGCCAAAATGTGTAATGCTCGATAGGATACTGGTGCAGTGCACGTTCGAGACCTCCGTGATACTTTTTATCTGCGCTGGTGTCACCTGCGAGTCCATGCACAGAGAGATAAATATTGTTATTTACTGCTTTCTTATCAATTGCAGAATCAAAACCATAGTTACGCTTAACCTGTCCGACATAGATTTTAACTTTGTGCTGTTGAGGGAGGGGCGGTGATGGTTGATTAAGCATTCTAGTATTTCCTTAGCATAGATAAAAATATAGTGAAGCTATTTTCATTGAAGTAATTCGAAACCTCAAGGATAATTTTTACTCTCTTATATAATCGATTTGCATCTTAGCTGCTTATAGAGACACAAAAATAATGTTTATTTTTTTATTATTTTGAACACTAAAAAATTAATTTAGTCTAGTCTCAATGGAGCTGAAAGTGCATATTTATGAGTTATCACATTATTTTTAGGTTTTTTTCGTAAATATGCTTTTAATCATGGCTGCAAAGGTATAGAATCCGCCTCCTAATTTTTCAAGAAAGCTACTAAAATGTAGCCGGTTAGCTGCAAGGTAGACAATGAGTCATTACACAGTTTTAGGTTTATCAACATGGTTCGAACTAGTCGAACGCATCGGCTCAGAAGCAGAAGCCAAGACGTATTTTTTAGAAACGAAATTAGTTGAGTACAACAACAGAACTTGCCTCGAATTAGTGGAAGCAGGTATGTTGATGCATTTGAAAAATTGGTTAGCAGTACAATACCAAGAATTCAAATCAACGGGTGAACGTTTACGTCGTGAGCAAGTCTCACAATCTACAAACTCTATCTCAAGTAAACTTTACTCGATAGAAGTTATTAGAACTCGTCCGCAAGCGGATGGACAACAAGTGCAACAACATGCACAGCAAAGACAACACGTAGCATCGTCACAATTCGGGACTAATCAAGTTCGTCCTGTACATGCAACGCCAGCAACACCTGCTGCTGTTGCAGAAGTTGCAAAACCTGTTGTTGCTGTACCTGTTGCACCACGAAAACCGCGTGTAATTACGTCAAAAGCACCAGCACCAGAAAAGAAACCTGCTGCTGCATCTATGGCTAATTTCTTCATGCGTCAGGTTCGTGCGACTAAATCTGAATTGGAAGATCGTAAGCACCATAATTAAGTAACGCTAAACGCGTACCTAAATATGTTAATGACCCAGTAGCAAGTATTGTCCCACGACGGTGTGATAAGACTTGGTACTGGGTCATTTTTTTATCTGCAATTTAGTAAATTATTCTTAAGTGGTATCACTTTATGCGCATTCATAATGTTCATCGATTAGCAACACAGCGTTTAGCTGACAGCACCAAACCTTTCAAAGCCCGTGGCGGTCGATTAATTCGTTGCGATTATTGCATGTTAGGTAAGCAATTTTGTATCTGTGAACACCAACCATTAGTTAAATCGACAGCTGGCTTTATGCTGGTGATGTTTGACTATGAAATGATAAAACCAAGTAATACGGGACGATTAATTGCCGATGTAATTGAAGATACCTTTGCTTATCAATGGTCTCGTACAGAGCCCAATCAAACGATGATCGACATCATCAATGAAGATCGTTGGCAACCTTTTATCATTTTCCCTGAAGAATATGTGGTTGAGCGCGAAAGGGTGCAAACAGGCGCATTGTCGATTGAATCAGGTAAACGACCGCTATATATCTTATTGGATGGTAGCTGGCGTGAAGCGAAGAAGATGTTTAAGAAGAGTCCTTGGTTGCAAGATATTCCGGTGATCTCATTTGATCCCGATGCTGTTTCACAGTATCAAATCCGCAAGGCTGCAAAAGACAATCAGTTGGCAACGGCCGAAGTTGCGTCATTGGTGTTAGGGCATCATGGTGAAGCATTAAATGCAGATATTCTGTCTTGCTGGTTTGATGTTTTTCGTGAGCGCTATCTGGCAGGCACCAAGCAAATTGATGTCGGTGTCGATGCCGCGCTTAAGCGTTTACAGGCGTTAACGGTTTAACACGACGCTAATATCATGGCTGTATACATGCCTATGTATACAGCCAAACCCAATCTTACTCTTATTTACATTAATCATCTTTTATTTTGAATATTAATCACTTATATTGCTATCTAGAAGCGATGTAGTCTCAGTTTTTAACGGAAGATATATGCAGAGTAAAAAACAATTACCATCTCCCATTCGCTGGGGGATCATTGGCTGTGGTGCTGTTACTGAACTAAAGAGTGGCCCTGCATATCAAAAAGTAGCCGGTTTTGAATTATCTGCTGTGATGCGGCGTGATCTCGGCCTAGCCCAAGATTACGCCAACAGGCATAGCGTAAAGGCTTATTCTTCTGACCCTGCGGATATTATCAATAACGATAATATTGATGCTGTGTATATCGCCACACCTCCAGACAGCCATAAGCAGTATGCCTTACAAGTGGCTTCTGCAGGTAAACCTTGTTGTATCGAAAAACCACTCGCCCCCAGTTATGCGGACAGCTTGGCGATTTATAATGCCTTTAACGATCAAAATTTACCTTTATTTGTGGCTTACTACCGTCGTTCATTACCACGTTTTAATAAAGTAAAAGCTTTACTTGAGAGCGGTGCGATTGGTCACGTTAGGACGATTAATGCGTTTCTAAATAAGCCAGCTAATGCGTTGGACCTGTCCGGTGAGGCTAATTGGCGAACAGATGAAAACATTGCTGTCGGTGGTTATTTTGACGATCTAGCTAGTCATGGCCTCGATTTATTTGCTTATTTGTTAGGTGATTTTGATATTGTTAAAGGACTCGGTACCAATCAACAAGCGCTGTATTCAGCGTTAGATTCGATATCTGCATGCTGGCAACATAAAAGTGGGGTGACAGGCGTCGGAAGTTGGAATTTTGGTGGTTGTACAAGGCAAGATCGGGTTGTGATCACCGGGAGTGAAGGTGAACTTAGCTTTTCTGTCTTTGATGAGGCGCCAGTGATCTTACAAACTTTAACCACGCGTCAAGAGTTTACGATTGCTAACCCTGAAAATATTCAGCTTTATCATGTCCAAAATATACGAGAGCAGTTGGTTAACAATATCGCTCACCCATCCAGTGGCAAAACAGCGCTGCACACCAGTTGGGTGATGGAACAGATATTGATGAAGTAAGCTGGTTGAGAAGCCTTGTAGTAAAGTCACTTAGCCTATGTATATAAGTGGGTTTATCTATTATCATTTGTTACATAAATGTTATTTGTTGAGCGCTGATTTTTCTAAGGCCTATCACAAAAATACCTCTTTATTTCAATTGTTATGTCGTTTCGCTCATGTTTTTTAAAAACGATATATTTACGCTATTTTATATATGTAATAGTCTGTAAAAATAAGACAGCGTGTCTAGATCTCAAAATAGTTCATATGGAAAATAAGGTGTTGCAATGGAATCGCCCCTCAAAGAAGTCATGTTTGAATACGTGCCGACCACGGAAGAAGTGGAAAAACTATTACAGCTAAGCCCGAATGCCAAAATTAATATTGCTAATACTAAACAGGCTTTTGATATTAGCCAAATCAAGCACCTAACACATTATGGTCATTGCATTAATGGTATTCATATCGAGATTGATATATGTGACGAATTAGAAATAGAACCATTATGGTCATTTCTTGATTTGGATTTTTTAAGAATTAGTTTTACCAGCGATGAAGTGCTTGACGATGATTTTAATGGATTTCTGACCTGGTTAGAAAATGCGGATAAACTCGAAGCATTATCGTTAGAAGCACAACCGTTGCACCATGAAGATGGCTTACACTTACTGTCGATTTATTTTGCCGCGTCAAAACAATTTCCAGTTTCTTTGTTTGTTAAAAACAATGTGAACACAGCTGCAGTGCCATCACTGCCAGCGTTACAGGTATTTAATCATGTTAAGACTGAGATGAGTATCAACTCATTTTAAGCCACTATTATTACCCGTGATACCTAATCCGTGGCGTTTTCTCTCGCTAACACCCGCTGCATCAATGAGTCGAGTTGTTGCAGTTCATCAACAGATAATACACTCAATGTATTTCTTTCTTTTTGGTGTAACTCGTACATAACAGTTTCAATTAACTGTTTACCTGCAATGGTGAGTTGTACCAACTTGCTGCGTTTATCTTCTGGATTATCAATTCGATCAATTAAACCAGCTTGGCTTAAACGATTTAACACTTTTGTAAGGCCGCCCGAACTGAATATCATCGCTCGATATAAGGCTGTTGGTGATAGAGAGTAGGGCATTGGGCTGCGTCTTAATGTACTTAACACACTAAACTCAGCGCGTTGTAAATCATAGCTGCCTACGAGTACTTCCACCTGATGGTTGCATAGATTGCTGACTTGCAGTAACCGCAGTAATGCTGGAGATACAGTTTCAGCGCACTCTGGCCAGTTATCGTCCATCGCTTGTACAATTTCTTTAATGCTATTTGCCATGATTTATATCTCCATTTTCACTGTAACAAATCCCTATCTGTTTCAGACTTTCAATAATATATCTTGCCAGGAAGATAAAGTCCAGTTATTATCTTTCCAGAAAGATAAATTGAAGGCGCGAATATGACACAAAGCAATACCCCCTCAGTCGCAATGAATGAGGTGAACACACGTAATAAAGAGCATACAGCAAGCACCGAGACCTCCGGTAAAATGAGTAAGACATTAATACTGACGCTAGCCGCGGTATTTGCATTAACCCCCTTTACGATTGATAGTTACTTACCAGCGATACCAACGATGGCTGAAGCAATGGGTGTTGATATCTCCTTGATGTCAGTTACGGTGAGTTTATATATTTTTGGTCTGGCGATAGGACAGTTAATTGGTGGACCTTTGTCTGATAAGAAAGGCCGTGGTTATGCCATGATCACGGGCTTAGCTGTATTCGCTATTGCCAGTTTATTGCTAGCGACGGCAACACAGATTGAAATTTTGTGGTTATGGCGTGTGCTGCAAGCTATTGGTGGCGGTATGGCGGTTGTGGGTGTACCTGCAACGATCCGCGATACTTGCAGTGGCAAAGAAGCAGCTAAGTTGTTTTCATTGATTTCACTTATTATGATGATAGCCCCCTCTATAGCTCCTACTGTGGGTACGATTATCATGTCGTTAGCGGATTGGCGCTGGATCTTTTATTCACTGGCTATGATGGCTGCGCTGGTGGCTATTTTGGTTATGAATTTTATGCCAAAGGCTGCTAAGAAGGTCGAAGTTGAACTGCAGCAAGGTGAAATTCAGCAAAAAATTGGTTTATTGTCTGTGTTTAGCGAGAAGCGTGCTTTGGGTTTTATGGTCGCTCAAGCATTCGCTTATTCGGTAATGATGATTTTTTTAACTAATGCATCAATGATGTATATGGAAGTGTTTGGTCAAACGCCTCAGCAGTTTTCAGTGTTGTTTTTTGCCAACATTTGCGGTTTAGTTGTTGTAAATCGTGCCAATACCTTCTTATTAGCAAGATTTGAACCTGAGACATTATTAAAAGCCTTTCTAAGTTTACAAGTTCTAGGAGGCATAATATTAGTAACTGCCTCTGTAATGGTACCTGACGAGTTATACGTGACTGTCGCTGGGTTCGTTATTGCTATCTCAGCAAACGGCGCTGTTATATCTAATGCCAGTGCTTGTTTTATGAAGAGTTTTGGACGTAATGCGGGCTCTGCTTCGGCAGTATTAGGGGCCACACAATATACCATCGGTGGCACTGTGAGCGCTATATCTGCATTTATCAGCATGGGGTCGGTTCAACCTGTGGTTATCATCATGCTAGTTTCATCTATCACTGCATTGAGTGGTGCAACGGTTGCAGCTCGCTACTCTCGTCATCGTGTGAGTTGAAAATAATATTTGTTAAAATAGCAACTTAGCTTGTAGGCTGATAAAGGATTATCAGCCTGAAATTCATTAGTAAGCACAGTTAATTATCAATAACAGCCGTTACTTATTAAGTAAATTCGCACATAATTTAACAAAGTCAGATGAAGTCACAATACCAATTACTTTATTTTCATTATCAATAACCGGTAGGCAACCTAGTTTATTATCAATGAAGTATTCAACAACAATTTTTAGTGGTTCATCTTCTGTTAACTTTTGAAAATCGGTATCCATCAAGTCTTCGATTAACTCGCCACGCTCTTTTCTAGCAAGAATATTAGTACCGTATTTATTCATCATTGCGATGACAGTACTGATCATTTTTTTGTGAGTTAGGATACCAACTAAAGTGCCGTCGAATTCAGATATGACGGGTAAGTGACGCACACCACGAGTTTGCATTAAATCGTGGGCATCTTTTAAACTGGCTTTATGGCTGATACAAACGATATTACTCGCCATTATATCTCTTACTTTCATACGCTAACTCCGTGTTATTTTATTGTTAGTTTAATTCACGTTAATATAACTAGCATACGTTAATCAAGTCTAAAATTACATTGCTTTGTTTAAAATAATCAAGATGTTAATCGAACTGTTTAGTTATTTTTTAACAAAGCTAATTCATGTATTGTTTGGAAGGTTTATATAAATAGACAGATTTGACAAGGAGCGGCTTTGTTTTAAAGTATATTTAATAAGTACTGTTGTTTTTATTATAATTTATTGATTTAGAGCAAAGCTACAACCAGCTATAATTTTGGTGTTATTGTTGATATTTGTGTGATAATTTAGCCACTTATATATTATAGATGGAGATTAGTTATGAAGGGATCGATCCTTGAATTTAGTATTGGAAGTAAAGAAGGGATTATTTCTGATGAGGATGGATGTCGTTATACGTTTAGTATGAACCAGTGGATGTATAAGAGCACGCCTCGGGTTGGTAGTAATGTCCACTTTACGCTAAAGTCTGGAAAACTGGCCTCTGTCACCATGGCTACGGTAGGGAAATCAAAGAAAACAACGGCTGTTTTATTGTCTTTTTTGTTTGGCGCAGTCGGTGCTCATAAGTTTTATTTAGGCTATAACAAGCAAGGTCTGTATATGTTACTGTTATTTGCATTTGGCTATGTATTGTTAGGTTTACCTTCGATGGTGATTGCTATCATTGCCTTGGTGGAATTTGTTATTTATTTGTGTAAATCGGAAGTCGAATTTGAGCAAGATTATGTGTTAGAAAACCGTCCTTGGTTCTAATCTTGTTTGGTTAAGGCACCAATTTTTCAATTGTTTTACCAGATAAAGTCCCTAAAACAATATTCTTACGCTTATCAGAACGTTGCTTGCGTACTTGAGTTGCGACAAATTCAGCGACTTCATTGGCTTCTAGTGGTTCTTGTTGTATCACAATTATTGGTAGTGGGGCTGTGACCGTCTTTAATCCTGTCACTTTGACAATATTGGCTGCAGGTTGCACTTTTACTGGCCTGCGAATACGTAACTCATGTTCTGCTGTTGTGCTTACCTTTTGATGTAATTGCGTTAATGCTAGCTGGTTATCCGGTGTTGCACGTTCTTTTTCTGCGTTAATCTCGCCCAGTAGTTTTAGCTTGTCAGGTTGGTGTAATGAATCTTTACGCTGCCAACTGAAGCGCACCGATTTCACCAACTCATTATCTAAACAATGTATCTTACGATATAAATGCACCGTCATTACCCCAGGACAATTATCATGAATGGCACTAAAGCGGGTCTGGCGGGTATCATTTTCACTGACAACTGCATGTTCAATATCAGCTTTAATACTATTAATTACGTTAATTTGGCTCACTATCTTCGCGGCATTTTCGTGGTCAGGGTGTAGATGAATAATGCCCACGTAACGGCGTGCTGATTTTTGTGAAAAAGGGTGCTTGATGTGAATATCTTGAAATGCTTCAGCCGCTAACTTCATTGCTAGCATGTCGGTTGCTAACTCGGGAATGATTTGATTTATTACCGCTTGTTCTTGGCCTTTTAATACAGCGGGGATCCGGCTGACTAATGCTTGTACTGGTTTTGTTGTTGCTAAGAGCTTTTCTAGTTGCAGCAAGTTCGCGGTAAGTTGATCAAATAAGCTTTTAATATCAGTCATGTCTAATCCTAGTATCAGTTATCTCTGTTATTGATAACTAGCATAGTAACGTGTAGACCATCATGCAATAGGTGAGTGCATAGGGTGATCGTTATGTGATCAGTGGCGACCGTTTGTTGATCGATATTGGCAGTGCATATTTCATGTAAGGCGCTTTCGTATCCGCAACGTCTTAGACAACAGCAAGTTTATGGCTGATATTACTCAACTACTACAAGTGTAGTGATAGCTAATGAACCCTACAGCTAAGATGTTATGCTAAGCCGAACTTGCCCC
>NZ_JASJHF010000191.1:0-32476 GCF_033791185.1 Moritella sp.
TTAGCTTCTTTTAAGAATGTCTCAGTGCTGGCATAGTGCGTTTTCAATCCCGCATGGAAAGGAGGGTTTGAAATAATATAATCAAACGTACCGCTCACATCAGAAAACACATCAGAAAGGTAAGCTTGACCAGCTAATTCATTTGCCGCTAATGTTAGTTGGCTTGATTTAACCGCCAGTGCACTTACATCGGTCATTTCAACTTTGCTTTCAGGGAAGCGTTTGGCAATATAACTACCGATGATACCGGCACCACAGCCAAGATCAAGTACCCGACCTGAAGGTTTCTTGTGTAAGTTGTTAAGCAGAATGTTACTACCAGTATCTAGTTTACCGTGGCTAAATACGCCCGGTAATGTACATACTGTTAGATCAACACCATTCACTGCTATTGGGAATGTAGTGATCCAGTCATCTTGAACAAATTTAGCTACTGGTTTATTTAATTCTGTTACAAACAATGAGCTGCGGCGTGCGGCATCTAGTTTGTTACAAATATCACCATACGGGGCGAAGAATTTATTGGCACTGCGAATACCTGCGTTGTTTTCACCAACCATAAAGATCATTGCGCCATCTTCTAGATGTTCGGTGATGTTAGCTAATAGGTATTCTACTTCTGCTTTTGACTTTGACATATAAATCAAGGCCACTTGGTGCTTCTTCACTGCTTGATATTCTGTAGAGCAATGATTATCAATATTACTGACATTATCATAATGTAATTTAGCTGAATAATCGTAGCTGAATAATGTCACTTTTTTAGCGATATTAGCTAATTCAGTAGGGAATGTATCTTCGATGTAACCCGCAATCAACAGGTCTTTGTCTTCAAAATGTGCTGTATTACGCTCGAGTAATTGACTTGCTAGGGTGTAGCTATTGCTGATCATGGGTCTGGACTCTTTACTTAATTTGGTCGACGAGTATAGCTTTCCGCCGTGGTATTGTCTTGTTTGATTTTGCTTATGTATTATCCTGCTTGACATTTTGCGGAGAATGAAGAATTATTAAACGATAAATAATGAACGTTTAAATGTTTTTTTCATCAAAAAGAGAACTCCACATGCTTAATTTAAAACGAAAACAATATAAACAAGGCAAATTAAAGCCAGCCTAGCATGTGATTCGAGAACATATAAATCCCTATAAAAACCTCGACCGCAATTTATGTAATCGAGGTTTTTTTATAACTGAAATGGAGCTTCTATGAGTGTTAACCCGACGGTCACCGATAAATCAGCAATGAAAGAATTACTTAAAGGCTCAATTGTTGCTTTGGTTACCCCGTTTAAAAATAATAAAATTGATGAACCAGCATTGCGTAATCTCGTTGACTGGCATGTCGAGCAGGGGACTCACGGTATTGTTGCAGTTGGTACGACTGGTGAATCTCCAACCTTGTCATTAGAAGAGCATTGTCAGATTGTTGATATTGTTGTCAGCCAAGCTGCAGGGCGTTTACCGGTTATTGCTGGCGCGGGTTCAAATAACCCAACCGACGCAATTATGTTATCTAATCACGCCCAATCTGCCGGTGCTATCGCCACCTTACATGTTGCTGGTTACTACAACCGTCCTTGTCAGGAAGGTTTATACCAACATTTTAAAGCGATTAACGATAACAATGATTTACCTATTATTGTTTATAATATTCCTGGTCGCGCGATTGTCGATATTCAACCAGAAACGTTAGCGCGTATGGCTGAACTGAAACATGTCGTGGGCGTTAAAGATGCGACGGGTGACCTTTCGCGTCCTTGGTTAGAGCGCCAATTGATTAAGGGCGATTTCTCTTTCTTATCTGGGGATGACTGTACCACTGTAGCTTATAATGTATCTGGTGGTAACGGCTTGATCTCTGTGTCTGCCAACGTTGCCCCGAAACTGTATGCAGAAGTTCAAGAGCTAACGTTTGCAGGTAAATATGTTGAAGCAAGAAAACTGCAAGATCGTTTGATCACGTTACATAATTTAATGTTTAAAGAAACAAGTCCAGCAGGTATTAAATATGCTGTGTCGTTATTAGGCTTGTGTGAGGCTGAGTGTCGCTTACCAGTCATTGAGCTAACCCAAGGCACGAAAGATGAAATTCGTGCTGCTATGGTTGAATTAGAGCTTATTTAATTATACTGGGTGAAAATAATAATACGGCGAGCTTAGGCTCGCCGTTGTTGAGCTTGAATGTTGATTTTAGCTAGCGAATTAGCGGTAACCCCCTTTTACTGCCCGTACCGCGTAAGTTGTCAGCGAACTGTCATGTCGTGAAAAAGGTACTTCGGTACCATCCGAAAAATCGATCACACGAGAAACTAAATGTGTAATAGAGTAGGGTAACGTGCTGTCAGAAGCACCTCTGTAAGGTGTACTGGTATAATAAATACTCGATATTGAATTTGGAAATAGCGTGAGGTTAATCGAGGGCGCGGCACAACTACGATCGACCAGCGAGCCCAGTTCTTTAATATTGGGTAATCGCCAGTCGTTAATATTATTAACACTATAAGCCCCTGCGGCAAGTAATGCCGCTTCCCAAGTCGGATAGCTGATTGCGCCACTGCTAGTACAAGTATTTAAAGCTAAGTCGTAATTTTGTCCAATGGTGCACTTGGCCCATATTAGACTGGTTCGTAGATCTGCGACGGTACCATCTTGATTATCAATAAAATCTGCAGGGGTATAATCTTGTTGTAATCTGGCATCACAGTTTAAATTTATTGGGTCTGATGCTGCAAATGTATGAGCACTCAATAACCCTGCACAAATAAGTAACAATGGTATTTTTTTCATTATGGTATCGCCTCTTATTCTGCTTCGTTGCTGTCATCAGCTACTGGATTGAAAAACTCACTCGGAACATTACTGCTAACAACAAGCACTTTATGGTATTCCTGTTTATTACAAGTTTGCACTGTGCCGCTTTCTAAATTGACACACCAAGCCAGACCTTCAGAATCTTTTACCGATGAGCTGGTCCAGTAAGTCGAACCATTTTCGCCGTTATTATTAATCACGCAGTCTTCTGTCGCACAATCAAAGAAGGTTTTATCCAGAGCATGTTTGTCAGTAGCAATGGTGCTGTAATCACTCACTTGTTCATAGTTCATAATACTGCGTAGTTGTTCTACCGTTGGCACTACCCAGTTACTCTTCCCACATACTTTTAAGAAGTTAGTTTCGTTAGCGTAACTACCAGAAGCGCAATATAAATCAAATTCACGATCACCATAACCGCTATTGTAGCCGCATATGCCATTGGCAAATCCTGTCGGATCGGTGTTCGTTGTAAAGCTATCATTATTATTGTTTGATGAACCATTATGCCAACCCGGCCCAGCACCGGATAATGCTGATACTTCCCATGGGTAGCTAAAGTTAGCTGCATTGTAACGGCGCTCTTGAGCCATTTGGTATTTAGCGGGGAGTTCGGGGTCTGTTTCGCTGTTAGTTAGTATGTTGGTGGTAGATTTTACTTGCCAAAGTAATCCCGTGACCTGGTCTTTTACGCAGCTATAACTGCTACTGCTTGCTGTCACTGGCATGCCATTATCAGCTACTTTTACAAATCTAAATCCTGCTTTACCTTTATATTCTTGGCTTGCAGTATCAACATCACGGCTGTTTTTATAGAACCGGCTGCTAGGGTCTTGAGTATCACCACCGGCATTGAGGGTTGCACTCGGGTTGATAATGACATCCAGTCCATATGCTGCATCTTGTAAGGCGAGGGCACTACCTGGTTGTGTACCTAAATTAAAGTCATTGCCATCAGAGTAGTCGGTTATACCAGTATCATTAAGGTACACATTGCCGGTAATAAGAAAAGGTTGGCTGAATTCATCACCACTTGAATCGGCAAAGGTGAGCGTTAGCGTACGAGCGTCGTATGCGTCGTCTTTGGCATAAGTCGTGATAACCAATGTTGCGTTGCTAGAGCCTGCAGCAAAGCTAAGCACTGATGAATTACTCATGCTGTAATCCTCACTTGCGCCGATGACCGCTGTGCCTGTTATCGTGAAATTGTAATTAAGTGCAGAGGGGGTGGGTTTATCTAAAGGGTAATTTAGGGTGAAGGTTTGTCCACGTTGAATAACCCGCGGTGTAATGTCAAAAGTGGCAGTATAAGTATTATCGTCAGTGCTACTCTCTGAACTCTCACTATTATTGTCATCAGAACCAGCGTTACTATTATCGGTATTACTACCTGAATTATCGCTAGAACCATTACTTAGCGTTTCTAAGTTATCACTACCACAGCCCGTTAAACCGAGAGGCAGCAGAAAAATAGTTAAGAAACTTAACTTTTTTAAGTGCATACAAAATCCTTATTATTGCTACGACAGTAATCCGTTACTGAATAATGGTGCTTTATTTTTGTATAAAGAACATGTCAATCATTGATGTTATGAAAATGTTAATTAAAAGCAAGGTGATGATAATAACCATAATTGGCACGGCTGAGAAGTGGCAATTGTCACAAATGATTATAAAAATTTTATTTATGATCAATTTATTATGATTTTTTCATGATTAAGAACGTGTTTATTGATAGTATATACAAATCAGTAATTGGTATTTAATTGTTTTTACCGTTCAAGTTGGGTTGATATGAACTTAAGAGATTTAGAATATTTAGTTGCGCTGCAAGAACTGAAGCATTTTAGGAAAGCAGCGGAAAAGTGTTTTGTTAGTCAGCCGACGCTGAGTGGACAGATCCGTAAATTAGAAGATGAACTAGATGTCATTTTAATTGAGCGTACATCAAGAAAGGTATTGTTCACGCCTGCTGGCGAACAGATCGCAGATCAAGCGCGTACGGTATTATTGGAATCGAAAGCCATTAAAGAAATTGCTAAGAGTTACGCCAGCCCAACGGCAGGCGCAATTCATATTGGTTTGATTCCAACCGTTGCGCCTTATTTATTGCCGCTTATAGTACCTTCTATAAAGCAGAAATTTTCTGATTTAGAGATGTTTTTACATGAAAATCAGACCCATGAATTATTAAAACAGCTTGATGAAGGTGAGTTGGACTGTTTGTTATTAGCCTACTTACCGGGCATGGAAAAATACGGTCATATTGAGTTATATAAAGAACCATTAGAACTGATTGTACCTAGTTCACATCGCTTTAAGGGGCGTGAGCGCGTTGATTTGTCCGAATTACGCGGTGAACGTGTACTGATGTTAGAAGATGGTCATTGTTTACGTGATCAAGCAATGGATTACTGTTTTACGGCTGGTGCAGAAGAAGATCAGAGTTTTAAAGCCACGAGCCTAGAAACATTGCGCCATATGATAGCTGCAGAAGCGGGAGTGACATTATTACCACACCTCGCGATTCCACGTGCCAGATTCACTGAAGGTGTTGAATATATAAAGTTTGTTGAGCCTGAGCCAACCCGTAAAATTGTTTTACTATATCGTAAGGGCTCGGTAAGACGCCCTTGTTTTAACGACATCGCGCAAGTGATCAGCAAACAAGTCACGGCAGCAATAGTTTAAAATATAGTTGTATGATACGAAACGTGGGGACATAAAAATGGCGCTGCTTTTAAAATAAAGCCGCGCCATTTTTTACCTATTTAATTTTAACTATATAAATAAAAACGTTTAACTATACAGCTTAAAACAAGTCATCGAGTGACTCTTCAGCTTCTTCACTGCGTTCATCGATTTGCTCAAATGATGAATCAGCATCTTGATTATTCACATATTCCGTTGGTTCGGTACCTCGGATAAAGTACTCAAAACGCGAGGTATAATCAGACTTGTGGGTTAATAAGCCCGATTCACGATCGATACGTACTTGGACAATATTCTCGGGTAATATGCTCGGGCGTACTGGCACACCTTTTAGCGCGTACTGCATGAATTCAATCCAAGCTGGTTGCGCTGTTTTAGCACCCGCTTCACCACCACTAATTTGATGCTTATCTAGGTTGATATTACGCGTAACACGGCCTAACTCACGACTGTGATCATCAAAGCCAATCCAACTTGTCGCTGAAAGGTCTGGGTTAAAGCCCGAGAACCAAGCATCTTTTGCTTCGTTTGTTGTTCCTGTCTTACCACCAAGATCGTGTCGTTTTAATGCGATCGCGGCACGCCAACCAGTACCGTTCCAACCGGTTTTATGGCGCCAACTACCACCACCCCAAATTGCACTCGCCATCAAGTCACGCATGAGGAAGGCATTTTGTTCAGTGATGATGCGGGGGGCTAATTGTAGCGAGCCATAAGGTGCGATATCACATTGAGCGAGTGCATCACCTTCTATAGTCTGCCAATATTCAGCCTTATCCGTACCCAGAGAAACTTGTTTTTCACACTCTAAACAGGCTTGTTTTGGCGTTGCTTGATATACTAATTCACCATTCACATCTTCAATACGATCAATAAAGTAAGGTTCAACTTTAAAGCCGCCATTGGCAAATGTTGAAAAGGCAACCGCCACTTCTAGCGGTGTAAGTGATGCCGAGCCCAGTGATAATGATTCATCACGTGGTAACTTAGCTTTATCAAACCCAAATCGAGTCATGTAATTAATGGCGTTATTTAAACCGACTTGACGGAATACGCGCACTGACATGACATTTTTTGATTGTGCTAAGCCTAAACGGAATCGAGTTGGACCATTGTAAGTTGGCGGTGAATTTTTTGGTCGCCATGCGGTACCTGCACGTTTATCGCGTTGGTTGATAGGCGCATCATTGATTAGTGTTGCTAGTGTGGCGCCCTGTGCTAAACCTGCAGAATAGACAAACGGTTTGATGTTGGAACCAATTTGACGCTCGGCTTGGGTTACACGGTTAAACTTACTTTGCTGGTAATTAAAACCACCGACCAAGGCCTCAATTGCACCGTCATTGTTATCAAGGGCGATGAAAGCGGAACTGGCGTCAGGGAGCTGACCTAGCATCCATTGTGCAGGTTGCGTTGCTGGTTGTGTTGTTGGAGAGTACGGACGTAATAATACGATATCACCAGCATTGACAATATCAGCCGCTGTTTTTGGCGCTGGGCCCTGTTTCTTATCAGAAATAAATGGACGCGCCCATTTTAAACCATCCCAACTAACTGTTACTTGTTCGCCATTCGCTAATAATGCTTCGACGGTTTGGCCCGTTACTGCGGTAATAACTGCTGGCTGTAGTGGTTTATAACTTGGTTTATCTTTTAATAATAATAATAGCTCTTCGGTACTAAGCACTTCATCATTAGCCCAAGCTTGACCCAAGGGTCCACGATAGCCATGACGTAAATCATAATTAAGCAAGTTGTTAATCAGTGCCGTCGTGGCCGCTGTTTGGCGATCACTGTGTACTGTGGTGTAAACGTTGAGACCTTGAGAATAAGCTTTCTCTTCACCATAGCGGCTGATCATTTCACTGCGCACCATTTCAGCTAAATAAGGTGCCGACAAATCAATTTCTGCGCCGTGGTATTTACCGGTAATCGGCGCGTTATTGGCTTCGTCAAATTGTGCTTGGGTAATATATTTCTCGTCTAACATTCGCGATAATACGACATGACGACGGGCTTTAGCACGCTCAGGTGAACGAATCGGGTTTAATGCCGATGGTGCTTTTGGTAAACCGGCAATAATAGCCATTTGCGCCAGCGTTAATTCGTCTAACGTCTTGCCGTAATAGACTTGTGCTGCGGCGCCAATACCAAATGAGCGATAACCGAGTGGGATCTTATTTAGGTATAAGGTCAATATCTCATCTTTGGAAAGATTTTGTTCGATATGCCAAGCTAAAAAGATCTCTTTAATCTTACGAATAAAGGTTTTTTCTCGGGTTAAAAAGAAATTTCGAGCAACCTGTTGAGTAATGGTACTCGCACCTTGCTTACGTTCACCTGTCATGATCATGATACTGGCTGCACGCACAATACCGATTGGATCTATGCCCGGATGGCTGTAAAAACGGTTATCTTCGGTGGCTAGAAAGGCTTTAATCATCAAAGGTGGAACATCATCAACCTCAATGGGGATCCGGCGTTTCTCACCAAATTGAGAGATCAGTTTGCCATCTTGGCTAAAGACCTTCATTGGAGTTTGTAACTGTATGGTTTTTAATGCGTTAACATCAGGCAGCTCTGGCTTGATATAGAAATATAGTGCAATAATGCTTCCTACACCGAGCAGTCCGCTAACGAATAAAAATACGGATAATCGTTTAATCCATTTCACAATAATGCTCACAATAATTTCTTAATAATCGATCATTATATCTCTGTTTTGTGAATTAGTACGAGTTGTTTATGATAGACCTCAGAGATTTAAGCCTGTATGCTCTAAATGTAACGAATAATTAACAAGTTACAGTCATTGTTATTACATAGAGTTGAAGATCATTATGCTAAAGCTGTTTAAAAGGAATCAGACAGTGGCAATGATCGGAGTTGATTTTGGATCATCGTCCGTAAAAGCCCTAGCGCTGTCTAAGCGATCAGAGCATTATGTGGTAGATATGGTATCAGAGGTAGCAACGCCAAAAGGATGTGTCGTTGATCACCAATTGCAAGATATAGAAGCATTAACTAATGTGTTGCAACACGTGCGTCAAGATTTTCCTTTCCGCTATAAACAAGCTGCTACTGCCGTATCTGGCACGAATGTTATTACGAAGATTATTTATGTTGATACCGACCTTTCGGGCCCCGAGCTGGAAATGCACATTGAACTGGAAGCGGAAAGTTTAATCCCTTTCCCGCTGGATGAAATAAGTCTCGATTTTGAAATATTAGGTGTCAATGATAACAATCCAGGCAAACATAATGTGTTATTGAGCGCGACTCGCACGGAAAGCGTTGCCTCATTAGCGGGTTGTCTAGAAGAAAACAATTTTACCCCCCAAATTGTTGATGTGGCTGCACATGCGTTAGCGCGATCGCACGATTTGTACTTACGCTTGGCCGACTTACAAGATGACCGTAAAGTCGTGGCCGCGATTGATATTGGTACAAATATGACCATTTTTTCAATGCTGCACCAAGGGGAGTCGATCTATTCTCGGGTGCAAAATTTTGGTGGTGAAAATTATACCCGCACGATTAGCGAACATTATAGTTTGAAGCGTGATGAAGCTGAAAAGATGAAACTCGCCCAGCAGTTGCCTCTGGATTATGATATTGATGTATTAGCGCCTTATATTACCGTCTGTATCCAACAGATCCGCCGTAATGTGCAGTTGTTTACCAATTCTGGCACCTTACAAAAAATAGATATGATCACGCTCAGTGGTGGTTCTGCATTAATATTCGAATTAGCACAACAAGTTGAAAGTGAGTTAGGTATTACTACGCGAGTCGCTAACCCTTTTACCCTGTTTGAGTACGGCGAAGAGGTTGCTGATAAAGCGCGCCTTATCGCTAATGGCCCACGTTACATGGTGGCACTAGGCTTAGCGATGAGGGCGTTGTAATGTCAAAGATTAATCTTTTACCGTGGCGAGAAGCCGACAAAAAATACCGACAGCAACGTTTTTTCACTTTAAGCGCCACCAATCTTGCTGCGACCTTATTCGTCATGATTATGCTGAATATGATTATTGGTGGTTTTATTGATAATCAACAACAACGCAATGCATTACTTATGCAAGAAATGCAGATCATCGATATCAAACTGGGCAAAATTAAAGAACTACGAGGACGTAAAGAAAAACTCCAAGAGCGTATTGATTTAATTCAAAGCCTGCAACGCAGTCGTAATACCCCTACACAATTAATGAATACCTTACCGCAATTAGTGCCAGCAGGCGTCAATCTTGCAAAATTGACTTTTAAAAATGACATTATCAAAATTAACGGCACCAGTGATTCGAATACCCGCTTGGCGGTATTATTGCGTAATATTGAAGAATCCAGTTGGCTTCGTGATGGCACGCTAGATTCAATTGTGGCGCTGTCTGATACAGAGGGGAATCGTTTTGAAATGCGATTCTCTGTCACACCTATGCTGGCAGATGGGGGCAGTTAAGATGAACCTACAAGAGCTAAATGAGCTTGATCTTGAAGATCTTGGCAATTGGCCTAAACCAGCAAAAATTGTCATTAATATTATTTTTTGCGTATTAATTGCCGCTTTATTCTATTGGATGTTTATTGCGTCGTCGTTGCAAGCACTGGAAAATATTGAAAAGAAAGAAGCAAATTTAAAATTACAATTTGAAGCTAAAGCGAGTCTTGCCGGTAATTTAGGCTTATATACAGAGCAAATGTCTGAAATGGAAAATTTATTTAATAATATGCTCAGACAATTACCTTCCAAAAGTGAGACCGCTGGATTGCTCGACGATTTAAGTTATATCGGTCAGCATAATGGCTTGCAGCTGCGTAAATTTAAATGGTTAAAAGAGGTCAAACGTGATTTCTCTTATGAGGTTCCAGTGAGTCTTGAAGTTATTGGTACCTTTCATCAACTAGGTCAGTTTACCAGTGATATTGCCGCCTTACCACGGATCGTAACGTTAGAAGATTTCACTATCACCAAACTACAAGGGGAATTACTCAAAGTAAATATGATTGCCCGTACCTATCGTTATAAGGGGGACAAATGAAGCGTATTGGTAGCTTAATTTTGGTCGCGTGGACGGTAGTGGGTTGTACTGCGGATAATCCAGATCTTGTTGATTATATTAACGAAGTTAAAAATAGAAAAAGTAATTTAATTGAAAATGTGCCGGACATGGAAAGTTTTATGGCACTGCGTTATTCGGAAACGGGCGCGCGTAACCCCTTTTCGAATCCACGCCCAGAATCGGTAAAAGCAGAAACACCGTTTCCACAAAATTGCCCGCAACCAAACTTTTCCCGTAGTAAAGGACCATTGGAAACTTATTCGTTAGATAATTTAAATATGCATGGCACTCTCGGCAGTGATGAACACCTGTGGGGGTTAATAAAAGCAAGTTCAGGAGAGATATTTCGTGTTTCACCAGGTGATTATATTGGACTTAATCACGGTGAAATACTCGACATAACCAAAAATTATATCGAATTGTCTGAGCTGATATTAACGGGTAAGGGATGTTGGCAAGTTCGCACCACCCAAATCACCCTTGGTAGCCAAGGTCATAGTTAATAGCAGTAAAGACAACACTTAATAGCAATTAATACAAACAGTTAAGCCATTTTCAGGGATGATGAAATGACTAAATCATATGCAATATGTAGCAATATCGCCAAGGTATTGGCTTTATGTACCACACTTTTATGTTCTGCTTTTAGTTTTGCTGAGCCACAACTTAAACAAATTCACTTAAACTCATTAGCCGAAGGGCAATTGGAACTTGAGTTAGAATTTAGTGAAAATGTGGTTGAATATGCAGACAAACTCCAATATTCACCGCATCAACTGGTTATTTTAGTACCAGATGCTAGCTCAACATTATTATTGAACCCGGTGGTTATCGAACAAGGCAATGTATTAAATGTGGCAGCAGAACGTGTTGATTTAGGCCTTAAAATCACTATCGCCCTCGATGAGTTGATGCCATACCAAATGGTGCTCAATGACAATAGCTTAATCGTTACATTTGGGGGGACTGTCAGTGATGTTATTGTCCCTAGTATTGCAGGGAATAGCGCGGCTAACACTGCATTAGTACTTGCTGTTGAGCCTTCGATTGCCACCGCCGGTAATAGTTCGGTACTGCCAGCAGCCCCTGTTATTGATAATGTCGATGCGCCCGCTGCAACGGTGAGTCCAGCTTTGTTAGTGACCAAAGATGGTCGTCAAGTAACTATCCAAGCCCCTAATATTGAAGATATAATGCTAATAGAAGAGGATGAGGAAGAAGACTTTAGTGGTTTTGTTAATCAGGTACGTGGTATTGATTTCAGAACTGGTAATGATGGCAGCGGTAAATTAATTTTGACCATGAAAAATAGCTCAATGGCCGTTGATATTAAACGTAAGGGCAAAAAATTAATTGCAGAATTTCACAGTACGGCTATTTTGAAAAAATTACTCTATATTTTAGATGTAGCTGATTTTGGTACACCGGTGACCGCGGTTGAAACTTTTCATGATGAAGGGGTGACAGCTTTTGAGTTAGAGGTCAGTGATGACTTTGATTACCGTTATGATCAAGCGGATAATATCTTTGTCATCGAAATTACCAAGAAAGACCCAGATGAAAAAAGCAGTAAATACCAAGGACAAGCTATTTCGCTTAACTTCCAAGATATTCCCGTACGTACGGTATTGCAGTTAATTGCTGATTTTAATGAATTTAACTTAGTTACCACCGATTCTGTGAATGGTAATATCACCCTGCGTTTAGATAGTGTACCATGGGAACAAGCGCTTGATATTGTGATGAAAGTGAAAGGTTTAAGTAAGCAACTTGATGGTAATGTATTGATGGTTGCACCTGCTGATGAGCTCGCCGCCTTAGAGCGTCGTGATCTTGTCAGTAAGAAAGAAGTGGAAGATTTAGCCGAGTTACAATCTGAGTTTATTCAAATTAGCTTTGCTAAAGCGGCTGATATTACCAAGCTTTTGTCACAAAAAGATTCTAGTCTGTTATCATCACGCGGATCGGTGAGTTTTGATGAACGAACCAATACCGTATTGATTAAAGATACGGTGACAGTTATTGCCAATGTAAGACGTATTGTTGATATACTTGATGTACCTGTACGTCAGGTAATTATTGAAGCTAGGATGGTTTCTGTGGTTGATAACCTAGATGATGAACTCGGGATCCGTTGGGGTTTCAGTGGCAGTACCGATATTGGTAGTGGTTTTGGTTTAACGTCGGGCTCTATTGAGGGCAATGATTCTTTAGCAGGAGGAAATGTTCCTGCGATTGGTGATCGTCTCAATGTTAATTTGCCTGTTGCATCTCCGGCTGGTTCTATTGCTTTTCAGATCGCCGAATTAGCGAATGGGCAGATACTTGATTTAGAACTTTCTGCTTTAGAAGCGGAACAAAAAGCGGAAGTGATTGCAAGTCCAAGAATTACCACCACGGACCAAAAATCAGCCTATATTGAGCAAGGTACGGAGATTCCGTATGTTGAGTCGAGTTCAAGTGGTGCAACCTCTATTGCGTTTAAAAAAGCAGTATTGGGATTACAAGTAACGCCGCACATCACGCCTGACAATAAAATTATCTTAGATTTGAAAATAAATCAAGATACTCGTGGTGATGATGTTAAGACCGTGGGTGGTGAAGCTGTATCGATTGATACCCAAGTTATTAGCACCCAAGTACTGGTTGAAAATGGCGAAACTGTGGTGTTAGGTGGTATATTTAAGCATGAAATTAAAAAGATTGTAACGAAAGTTCCGGTTCTCGGTGATATCCCTTGGTTGGGGGTATTATTCCGTAGTACCAAGAATATCAACCAGAAACGAGAGCTGTTAATCTTCGTTACACCAAAAGTGGTAGTGGATACGTTGTAACCTACCTTTGACAAAAGGCCGCAAAAACTATATAAATAGCGGTCTTTTTCTGCCTGAAATGTCATCACCTGGTTTTTTTACCGGGTGTTGCTGATTTTGGCTGTTGCCAAAATGTCTCATCACTGGTTGCTACAATCAAGAGGACATTTTATAGGTAGGTCTGGTGCCCCCTAAGAAAAAGGGTGTTATTACTTTAGATTTATTGAAGAGTTAAAATGGCTGAAAAACGTAATATATTCCTAATAGGCCCGATGGGCGCAGGTAAAAGCACAATTGGTCGTCAACTAGCTAGCCAGTTGCATTTAGACTTTATCGATTCGGATCATGAGATTGAACGCCGCACTGGTGCTGACATTTCATGGGTATTCGATGTTGAAGGTGAAGCTGGTTTTAGAGTTCGTGAGGCGGAAGTAATTGACGATCTAACACAAGAGCAAGGTATTGTGTTAGCAACGGGCGGTGGCTCAATTTTAAGTAAAGAAAGTCGTAATTATCTTTCTGCTCGTGGTGTAGTTGTTTATTTAGAAACAACTATTGATAAGCAGCTAGTAAGAACGTCACGCGATAAACGTCGCCCTTTACTGCAAACTGACGAACCACGTGAAGTTTTGGAAACATTAGCTGACGCACGTAATCCTTTGTACGAAGAGATTGCTGACTTTACAGTTAAAACAGATGAACAAAGCGCTAAAGTTGTTGCGAATCAAATTATAAAGTTATTGGATTTTTAATTGAGGTCACATGGAAAGGTTAACTGTTGAACTGGGTGAGCGGAGCTACCCTATTTATATTGGTGAAGGCGTATTAACGCAAGCAGAGCAATTTAAGTCTGCAATAACAACCAATAAAGTCGTCGTGATATCCAACGATACGGTTGCACCGTTGTATTTACAACGTGTTCAAGCATTGTTACATGACTATGAATTTGACAGTATTATTCTTTCTGACGGTGAGCAATTTAAAACCTTAGATACTTTAAATGAAATATTTACCGCGCTGCTGACTGAGAATTGTGGACGTGATACCACGTTAATTGCTCTCGGTGGTGGTGTTATTGGTGACATGGTCGGCTTTGCGGCTGCCTGTTACCAACGCGGTATCCCCTTTATCCAAATCCCGACGACTGTGTTGAGTCAAGTTGATTCCTCGGTTGGCGGTAAAACGGCAGTTAACCATCCCTTGGGTAAAAATATGATTGGCGCTTTCTATCAGCCCAATGCTGTTTTTATTGATACGGACTGTTTAGCTACCTTACCTCGACGCGAACTGGCGGCTGGTATAGCTGAAGTGATCAAGTACGGTATCATTTATGATGCTGACTTCTTCGTTTGGTTAGAAGAAAATATCGCTGCACTGATGGCACTTGATACCGTGGCATTAGAGTATGCAATTTATCGCTGTTGTGAAATTAAAGCTGAAATTGTTGCCATTGATGAAAAAGAGCATGGCTTACGTGCGCTGCTTAACCTTGGTCATACCTATGGTCATGCGATTGAAGCTGAAATGGGTTATGGTGTTTGGTTACACGGTGAAGCAGTGGCTGCTGGCATGATCATGGCTGCGCAGACATCGGCAGTAATGGGTTTATTGACCAACGCTGACGTAAGTCGTATCGCCGCGCTAATTACTGCGGCAGAATTACCTTTATTGGCGCCTGCAACAATGAATTTTGATGCATTTATGCAGCACATGAAGCGTGATAAGAAAGTACTTAATGGTCAACTTCGTTTCATTCTACCAACGTCGATTGGTAGTGCTGAAGTGTTATCGACAGTCACTGAAAACACATTACGTGATGTGGTGAACTTCCATAATCAGGCGGATCCTAGTGCACTATTCAGTTCAAACTGAAATTTATTCTCAAACGCAGCTGTGTGAACGGCTGCGTCATCTCACACAATTCTCTTCACATTTATTACTGGTAAGCGGTGAGTCAGGTTCAGGTAAGTCAACGGTATTACGTAATTATGTAGAATCAGATTTTAATCAGAAAACCATTACCCTTGATGCACAGCAGTGCCATGATGATGTTGCGCTGAGAACGCTATTATTACAGCAGATTAGCTATGATGGTATTTTTAATGCCCAGGTCTCACTGGTGGATAGTTTACCCTTACTTGCAGAGCAACTCGAGTATGAGCTGACGATCTGCATTGATAATGCGATGGCATTATCGGCTAGCAGCATTGTCGAATTTGCACAATTAGTAGAACTACGTCTTAATAATAGAATTAACATTAAAATCAATATCATTTTATTTGCAGAACGTCAGTGGGTTGATATCACTATGCTGCAATTTGCAAAATCAGCAACCAATGTATTGGAGTTGGAAATGACCGTACTCGATCAGCAAGCCGCTGTAAAATTTGTAGAACAACAATTTAATCAAGCTGGTTATAAGCCTACATTCGTCAATCAAGATGCGATTAATCGTCAAATTGAAGCCTGTCATGGTAATCCTGCAGAGTTAGTCAAATGTGCGCAAGCGATTATGCAAGGTCAGGTATATAACCCTACTTCAGCAGCTAATACGATAAGTAAGCCGACAAAGTCGGCGCATAAATCATTTTACTTAGCGGCAATTATTGCTGCTGTGTTATTGCTCGGTAGTGCAGGATCATTTTTATATGATGCTTATCAAACAGAGCAACAACAAGCGGCTGAGATCGTCGTGGATGAGTCCTTCGCTAATCCAGCGGTGATGACGCAAGAAGATGCTATTAATGCGGATACAGCAAGTGTGGCCGATGCCAGTGCAGCACCAATGTTAGCCAGTGATTGGGATGACGAATTACCCACAGAGATAGGTCAAACGATCACGCTTACCGAACCTGCAGTGGTTGAACCGAGTCTAGCAAAGCAAAAGCAACGTGTAGTGATTGATGATGCCGCGGTGAATAAGATGCTCGCCAAGCAAAATGCAGTTACAAGCACGTCTAAAACAGCAACAGATAAAGCTTGGGTGATGGCGCAACCGGCTAAAAATTATACATTTCAGATCGCGGGTTTAAGCAGTGAAACGCAGCTAAAACAGTACCTAAGCGAGAATGAATTACCTGAAAATATCAACACATATCAAACGCAACGTAACAACAAACCTTGGTATGTCGTTCTTTATGGTAGTTTTACCAGTGTTGAACAAGCGAATGCGGCGAAACTGAAATTACCCGCGGCAGTACAGAAAGATAAACCTTGGCTGAAACGATTCGCTCAAATCCAAAGCGATTTATAAATAAACAGCGCAATTTAGCTGTAATCCATGTACAATCGGCCCCCTTTTATTTAGTGGTATAAGTCACAAATGCAGAAAACGCGAGCCTTCTTAAAATGGGCCGGAGGTAAGTATTCTCTGGTTGATCATCTACGTGAAAAATTACCCACAGGTAAGCGTTTAGTTGAACCGTTTGTTGGTGCTGCTTCAGTATTTTTAAATACTGATTATGACGAATACCTGTTAAATGATATTAATCCTGATTTGATTAATATGTATAAGATCCTGCAGCAAAAGCCTGAGCAATTTATTGCCGATGCGCAGCGTTTCTTTACCCCTGAATTTAATGATAAAGAACGTTATTATAAAATTCGTGAAACCTTTAATAAAACCAGCGATCCTTATCAGCGTTCGTTGATGTTTCTATACATGAATCGCCATGGTTTTAATGGCTTATGCCGTTATAACAAATCAGGTGGTTTTAATGTACCATTCGGTTCTTATAAAAAACCCTATTTCCCCTTGAAGGAACTGCGTTTCTTTGCCGAAAAGTCAAAAAAAGCCACATTTATTTGTGAATCGTATGCGGATGTTTATAAGCGTTTAAACAGCGATGATGTGGTTTACTGTGATCCTCCGTATGCACCGCTAAGTACCACGGCAAGTTTTACTTCGTATGCAAGTAATGGCTTTAGCTTAGATGACCAAGCATTACTGGCGAAGGTGTCTCGCGAAACGTCACAACAGCGAAAGATTCCAGTATTGATCTCAAACCATGATATTCCGCTAACGCGTGAACTTTATCATGGCTCTACTTTTGAAGTCGTGCAGGTAAAGCGAACTATTAGTCGTAATGCCGGTAAACGTAATAAAGTTGACGAATTACTCGCGTTGTATCGTTAAACTCGCGCTGATTTGAATTAATCGTCTTATATTCCTCGGTCAATCCTCCGTTGTCAGTATTATTCTGGTTTTATTATTTTACCCTAGGGGCTAACTTAGGGTAAGATTTACGCAGAGTAATGGAATAACAACAACTGAGAGCATGCCAAATGAAAAACTTTCTGATTGCCCCTTCTATTTTATCGGCAAATTTTGCTAACTTAGGTCAAGAAGTCGATGCTGTGCTGGCTGCTGGTGCCGACGTCATCCATTTTGACGTGATGGATAATCACTATGTACCCAACCTAACGATTGGCCCTATGATCTGTAAAGCCTTACGTGACCACGGTGTTACCGCGCCTATTGATGTGCATTTAATGGTGCGTCCTGTTGATCACATGATTAATGAATTTGCCAAAGCGGGCGCAACAATGATCACTTTTCATGCGGAAGCATCTGATCATGTCGACCGTTCTTTGCAACTAATCAAAGAACACGGCTTAAAAGCGGGACTGGTATTGAATCCGGCAACACCGCTACATCACTTAGATTATGTGATGGATAAGTTAGATATGATCCTGCTGATGTCAGTAAACCCTGGTTTTGGTGGGCAAAGTTTTATTCCTGCTACATTACAAAAATTACGCGATGTACGTAAATTAATTGATGCCAGTGGTCGTGATATTATTCTCGAGATTGATGGTGGCGTTAAAGTAGATAACATTCGTGAAATTGCAGAAGCGGGCGCAGACATGTTTGTGGCGGGCTCTGCGATTTACGGCCAAGCAGACTATAAAAAAGTCATTGATGAAATGCGTTCGGAGTTAGAGAAAGCCAATGTTTAAGCTTATTTGTTTTGATTTAGACGGTACCCTTGTTGATAGTGTACCGGACCTTGCAGCGGCAGTTAATTGCATGCTGAGTGATTTTGACCGTGCTCATTTCTCTGAAGATGAAGTGCGGGGTTGGGTGGGTAATGGTGCGCCGATATTAGTAAAACGTGCATTGTCAGGCAGTGTAAATATCGCTGATGATCTTGACCCAGCATTATTTAATGATGCACTGGCTTCATTTTTAAAACACTACTCTGCTAATGTATATACGCACAGTGTGCTATATCCAAATGTAAAAGAAACCCTCACTGCATTGCGTGATGCGGGCTTTAAACTGGCGATCGTTACCAATAAACCTATGGTTCAAACGACCCCAGTACTTGAATTATCGGGTATTAGCGAGTTTTTTGAAGTGGTACTGGGTGGCGATTCTCTGGCTGAGAAAAAACCAAATCCATTACCACTATTACATTGCCTGGAACATTACCAATTGACTGCAGATGATGCGTTAATGGTGGGTGACTCTAAAAACGATATTATTGCCGCACAAGCTGCGAACTTTACTAGCTTTGGTTTAACTTATGGTTATAACTACGGTATTCCAATTAGCGACAGTAATCCTAATTTCGTCGCTGATGATATTAGTGAGCTATTAGCTGCAGTGAAATTGAAGTAATCGATTACCTTGCGTAATGACATAAAACGTAACGACATAAAACGTAACGACATAAACATGATTGGGTAAGTCGATGCGCTTGCCCACAATTGAAAAATTAAGAGATTGGGAAATAAATATATGACAAAGCCTGTGGTATTAAGTGGTATTCAGCCTTCTGGTAGTATGACGATTGGTAACTATATTGGTGCCATCAACCAATGGCTGGACATGCAGGAACACAGCGACTGTCATTTTATGCTTGCGGACTTACATACCATTACGGTACGCCAAGACCCGAAAGAGTTCAGATCTCAGGTGCTTGAAGGCCTCGCAATGTATGTTGCATGTGGTTTAGACCCTGAAAAGTCGACTATCTTTTTACAATCTCAAGTTCCAGAACATGCGCAATTGAGTTGGTTACTTAACTGCTATACGCAGATGGGTGAATTAAACCGCATGACCCAGTTTAAAGATAAATCGAATAACTCGAGCAGCAGTAATTCAGGTTTATATACTTACCCTGTATTGATGGCAGCAGATATTTTACTTTATCAAGCTGACGAAGTGCCGGTAGGCGACGATCAAAAGCAGCATTTAGAATTAGCACGTACTATTGCGACGCGTTTTAATAATATCTACGGTGACGTGTTTAAAGTGCCAGAACCGATGATCCCAAAACTGGGTGCTCGCATCATGAGCTTGCAAGATCCGTTGAAGAAAATGTCGAAATCAGATGATAATCCAAAAGCGTATATCAAGTTATTAGATCCGCCGAAGCAGATTGCTAAGAAATTGAAAAGTGCAGTAACAGACAGTGATGAGCAAGCGCGTATTTACTTTGATAACAAAGAAAAGCCGGGTGTATCTAACTTATTAACCCTGCTTTCTGTTGCCACAAAACGTCCAATTGCTGATCTTGTGCCTGAATACGAAGATAAAATGTATGGTCACTTGAAAGGGGATACCGCTGACGCTGTTGTCGCTATGATTGAGCCTATTCAAGCGCGTTACCACGAGTTACGTGCTGATGAGACAGAGTTGAACCGTATCATGCGTATCGGTGCTGAGAAAGCCTCTGAGCGCGCTGCACCAACATTAGCGAAAGCCTATGAAGCGGTTGGTTTTATCTCGAATAAATAATTTTTGATTTGGCTGAACGGTTATTTTAGAATAATCGTATTGCTAAGAGACAAGATAGTTAAAGCCCTATATCAGATTGCTGGTATAGGGCTTTTTTATGCTTAGCGATTAGAATGCACCTCGCTGATACCTATAATAATCACTGGGAAAGTGAAATGTAGGTTGCAGGGGGAAATGAGTAAACTACGACACCATCATTAGTGCAACTCCCGATGCTGCAATGCCAGCACCAAGCCATTTACTTACCACTAAATGTGATACTCGCTCACCGACAAGCATGATTGCAGTAGCAGCAATCTATATGCCAACACCAAAGCCAGATAAAAATCCATTTTTTCAGTGTTTTAGTTGTTTTTTGTCAATGCGTAAACAGCGTTGGTAACACTGATGTGTGTTGCATTTTTGCTATCCACAACAAAAGGTACAGCGGTTAATCCTACCGAGTGAGCATCTGCAATATCCTTATCAATGGTTTTATCAATATTCGTGGCATTGCTATTGAGTTGTTCTTCCGTAAGCGTAACGTCTAATTTTGCAGCCAGCTCTATGAGTACTTGAGTATCTCCAATATCTTGACCTTTGGTGAAATAAGCGGAAAAAATCTGGTCATATAGCGCTGATGAATCTTTGCTTTGAGCTTCAGCTATCTTGATCGCACGATGGGCACGTCGTGTGTTAGGTGTGAGCGAAATATTATCGAAATTAATCTTCAGGCCTTCATTGTTTGCGATATTTACTACGATGTTGTCACGTCGGCGTGATTCTTCCATTGAGCCAAACTTTCTTTCTCTGTAGGTTGCACGTGGGATACCTGCCTCTGGTAAATTTGGGTTTAATTGGAAGGCGCGATATTGTACATTGTTAGGAGCGCTTGCATTCAATCGGATGGCTTCTGCGATGCGGTGATGCCCGATATAAGAGTACGGGCAGGTAAAATCCAAGTAAACATCAATGGCGTTCATACGATAACTCCTGTGTGGTAATCTAATATACTGTTAATCATGATGGTGACTTTTGACGTAGTGTTGCGCTAGCAAATCGGTGCTGAAATCCCCTTTGGGGTCACGCCAAACACTGTGAATATGGTTAGCATTGCGTTGGGTGTTATCAAATTCTATAACCAAACCTTCACCCTGAATTCGATAATAACTAGGCTCTCCAGGACGGACTGCACCCGCCCAAGCAAAATGCAACTCATCAAATCGGTCACCGGTAACCTTTCTTAATTCAAGGTCTGCGATCTCATCTGGTAAGCGTCCAACATAGAGATTGATTAGTTCGATGAGAATATCTCGTTGATGTTTATTCATATCTGCAGCAGCTAACCCCTTGGGAATCGAAGAAAAACTAACTGCCTTACGATGTTTACGGGTGAGGCCGATCTGTTGTTCGAGTAAATCTTGAACACGCTCAAAATGATCACGTTGTCGGCCGTGAAATTTTTGTCGCCAAACATCAGCAAGTCGTCTAGGTTCGATAGGATGATGTCCCACATCAATCGAACTGCGATTACCTCCGACGGTGTCGATAGGTGGGATGGGAGAGATCACAACTTTGGATTGCTGCTGATCACTAAAATTTGTTAGCAGGTCAAATGCAGTATCTTGTAAGGAACCGAGGGGGCGTAACATATGCGCACCCAGCAGTGGCGTTGTTGCTGGATCTGCGCCTAAGAAACTGGGTGTTGCTGACGCTAGTTGGCCAGCAACAATAGTATTGTTGATTGAAATATGATGCCCAGCAAAGCGCCAACCCCAATTCATGCCATTAGGATCACCAAAAATACGGAGATAATAACGGCTAGGATCCCTAAAGCGTCCCTGACCAGGCTCAAGGCTATGGCCTTCAATACGATCGAGGATGTTTTCTAAGCCAATAATCGTCGTAACAGTGGCATAGCCGGCTTCTGAAAGTCCAGTCGCCAGGAGATTGAAAGCCAGCGATTGCTGATGAGCATTCATTTCTGCAAGCGTCAAACCACCGTGATCACTGGGTGTATAGAACCACATTGTGCGCTCTGTATTCGAAGGAAAGTTCCATACTGCGGTGGATCGTTGGTTCGGGCGAAGAGAAGACATAAATAAATCTGCTGCGTTACTCATTTTTGCAGCAATTTTGGTTCTCACCGTTTCTTCAGTTGATACCATTATTTCATCCTCTATTTTGTCTAATAACGTAATTTATTTAAATTACGGCAGTTCATAGTAGTCATTATATGAGGTCAGATTTATTTGATAATGAGCTAAAAAATGAAAAGATTGTTTTGTTAAACTGAATAAACGAATAGGTTCTGAGAATATCAAAGTGTTGAGAGGTTCTGTCGTAATATAAGTACACGTCCTTCAATGCGATTTTTTAGTGCATACCGATAATTGCAGATATTAAAAGATAGCAAAATATAGTTTGGAGTAAAATAGGGACGGTATTGTGTAGATGTTATTTATATTAACTAAACAACGAGATACATAGAGCAAACAGCAGTAATAACGAGATCACTTGCCAGAAGCGTTCCGGATTCTTTTCAATCAAGGTTTGTTTGCGATTATTCTTATATTTAGGATTCGGGTGCTGTAATTCATATAGCAGTTCAGAGACATCGGCGTGACGCTTGTTAGGATCGAAACGTAGGCCTTTTTTAATCGCGCCATCCAACCAAAATGGTACTAACGGGTTGTATTCATAAGCAGGAATATACTTGGTATTGAGATAGGCCTTTTGGGTGCGGCAGGTTTCGAGTTTACCGTTAAAAGGCTGCTTACCAGTGAGCATTTCAAAGATAATCACCGAGATAGCGAATATATCTGATTGCGCGGTACTGTCACCATTAATCACCGTTTCTGGGGCGGAGTAAGCCGCGGTGCCGAGGATCTTATCCCGTTGTAGTGGCGTGGCAATCTCTGCAATACCTTTGACGAAACAAGAGCCAAAATCAATGATCTTAACTTGACCATTGTTATCGATCATAATATTACCCGGCTTCAAATCTTGATGCAGGGTTTCTTTACGGTGAAATGCCCGTAGGCCTTTAATCACCTGCTCGACAATATTTAGTACATCCTGGATTGGTGGGTTAGGGTGCTGACTTACCCATTGCTCTAGGGTAATGCCTTCAATCACTTCCATAAGATAATAGAGATGACTTTTTTGCCTATTGGTTTCGACAATTTTTAGTATATGCGGGTTATTCAAGCGTGACCCAATCCAAGTCTCCATAGTGAAACGTTCGATATAAGCCGGATCATCGATATAGTTTACCGAAGGCGCTTTCATGCAGTATTGCTGTTTAGTCTCCTTATCTTCGACTAAATATAAATGACTGCTGCTACTGGCGTGTAGCTCTTTAATGACTTTTAAGCCATCAATGGATAATCCCTTACGCAGTGCCGGTGGGAAAGGCATTGAGGCGAGGTGAACATGCACATCTTCTGCGCTCTGATTGGGTAGAGAGTCGATACGTAACAACTGACAACTGATATTATCATTACTGTTATTGGTCAGAGCTTGTTGGATTAACTGTTCACAGCAGGCTTCAAAATCAGGATGTTTGCTGTTATTTACTTGCTGAATAATGTGTCGTAATTGTTTATTGCTAACAAAGTCATGCAAGCCATCGGTTGATAATAAAAATACATCACCGACTTGTAACTCCACTTCTTTATAATCTACTTCAAGGGTGACATCTAATCCCATGGCTCTGGCCAGATAAGATTGTTTGCTACTGACGACTGTGGTGTGGTCTCGGGTTAACTGTTCGAAGTTATTGTGGCGTAGCCGATAAATACGTGAATCACCAACATGTAATAAATGTGCAGAATGGGATTTAAATACGATAGTACTGAGCGTGGTTAAGTAACCTTTTTGGGCATCGGTAAACTGCCGGCCTTGGCTATATAGCCAACGGTTGAGCGCGGTTAATACCTGACCGGTTGATTTGCCAACGGACCAGGTTTCAGGGGTAGAGTAATAATCAGATAAGAAATTATGTACACAAGTTTCACTGGCTTCTTTACCGGCTTCCGCTGCGCTGACACCATCGGCGATGATGGCAACCGCGCCTTTGGTAGTGAGCAGTAAATCATCTGGGATACGGATCCCTATAGCATCTTCATTCTGGGCTTTTATGCCTGCGACCGAGCGCTGACCTATGGTAAAGGTGGCGCCGCCCTGTAAGTGCCATGGAGACATAATGCTTCCTGTAAATGACTGCCTGTAAATGGTTTTTGTAAACAATATCGATTATGCGTATACGGCGTTAGCCATTATGCCGTTACTTCCACCATGCCATCAGTGACACGTACTGCATAAACTGGGACTGATAAGGTATCATCTTCAAGACAATCACCCGTCGTTAAACAGAAATGTTCTTTATACAATGGCGATGAAACGGTTAGCACATCTTTAACTGAAGTAATTAAGCCGCGGGATAATACGTTAGCTTTACTTGCTGGGCAGTAGTTATCAATAGCAAACAGCTGATCGGTTTTACGGTCAAAAAAGATCGCCACTTGTTTGCCATTCACTAATGCACATACACCAGCGTCTGGGGTGAGTTTATTTTTGGCAATAATTGGGGTCCAAGTTATCATAATAAATCCTTAAATCTGGTTTTAGTAGGTGCGAACACCTGCTAATGGCTGTAATGGGCGTGGTCGATACGGTTAAATCGATCATATCCGTGAGTGAATTATTAGCTCACTTCAAGTACGGCAATCTGGCCTGCGCGTTCTGCTGGTGTAGCAGGGCGTATTTGGTCACGTACTGCAACAAACTGCACGGCGGTATCGCTTTCTTCAGAGTTAATGAAGTGCTTAAAGCGCAGTAGTTTTTCAGGACTTTCAATGGTAGTTTTCCACTCACATTGGTAGTTGGCAATGTTGGCTGCCATTTCTGCTTCAAGCTCTGCTGTCAGACTCAGCTTGTCATTAATCACAACCTCTTTAAGGTAATCTAAACCACCTTCAAGATTTTCTAACCAAACCGATGTACGTTGTAGACGGTCTGCAGTACGAATATAAAACATCAATACACGGTCAATATATTTGTACAGCGTGTCAGTATCGAGGTCGGTAGCGAATAAATCGGCATGACGCGGGCGCATACCACCATTACCACAAACATAAAGACCCCAGCCACCTTCCGTTGCAATCACACCGATGTCTTTACCTTGGGCTTCAGCACATTCTCGTGTACAACCAGACACGCCAAACTTAATTTTATGCGGTGAGCGTAAGCCCTTGTAGCGGTTCTCAAGATCAATCGCCAGGGACATGCTGTCTTGCACACCATAACGACACCAAGTACTACCCACACACGATTTTACCGTGCGCAGTGATTTACCGTAAGCATGGCCTGTTTCGAAGCCTTCGCGGATCAACCATGCCCATATTTCAGGTAGTTGATGTAGTTGCGCACCAAATAAATCGATACGCAGACCACCGGTTATCTTGGTGTATAAGCCATATTTTTTAGCCACTTCACCGAGTACGATTAATTTGTCTGGGGTGATCTCACCTGCTGGGATGCGGGGGACAACAGAATAAGTACCATCTTTTTGCATGTTACCCAGATACACGTCATTGACGTCTTGCAGGCCAAGATGATCATCTTCAAGGATGTAGTCATTCCAAAATGACGCCAGAATATTAGCGACTGTCGGGCGACAAACCTCACAACCGTGGCCAGCGCCAAATTCGGTGATTAATGCTTCGAAGGTTTTAATACGTTTAACGCGTATTATGTCAGCCAGTTCAGCACGTGAATAAGCAAAATGCTCACACAGGTCGGTGTTCACTGCAACACCCATACTGGCAAGTTCGGCATTGAGTACTTGCGTCACGAGTGCGCTACAACCACCACAACCAGTACCGGCTTTGGTGACTGTTTTAATATCGCCGATGCTGGTTGCACCATCTTGTACTGCTGCACAAATTTGGCCTTTAGTGACATCAAGGCATGAACAAATAACTGCGGAATCAGGTAGGGCGTCAACACCCATGGTTACCGCGCCACCTTCTGCTGGTGGTACTAACATATTTTCAGGAGAGCCGGGAATATCCATGTCGTTTAAGTAAATTTGTAACCAGCTGCCATAATCTTCAGCTTCACCAACCATGACTGCGCCAAGTAGTTTCTTACCGCATGCGCTAATGACTAATTTTTTATAAACTTGCTGTGCTTCATTGGTGAACACATAGTTTTGCGCGCCTTGTGCATTACCATGGGCATCACCGATACTGGCAACGTCAACACCGAGCAACTTCAGCTTGGTACTCATATCAGCCCCGGTAAAGGCTAACTTACCTTCACCAACTATTTGGTCGACGGCGACTTTTGCCATTTGGTAACCCGGTGCAACAAGACCAAAGATACGCCCTTGCCATAATGCACATTCACCAATCGCGAAAATGTTTTCGTCAGACGTTAAACAGTTATCATCAACTTGAATACCACCACGTTCGCCTAGCGTAAGGTCGAATGAACGGGCTAATTCATCTTGTGGGCGAATACCCGCCGAGAAGATGATCATGTCTGTTTCAACGTGCGAGCCGTCAGCAAAGTTCATGCGGTAACGGCAGGTTTCACCTTTAACAATTTCTTTGGTATTTTTTTCTGTGTGTACCGTCACGCCTAATGCTTCAATCTTGTTACGCAGGATCTTGCCGCCACCGTTATCTACTTGTACGGCCATGAGGCGTGGGGCAAATTCAACGACGTGCGTATCAAGGCCAAGCTGTTTGATTGCGTTAGCCGCTTCAAGACCCAGTAGACCACCACCGATAACCACGCCAACTTTGCTTTCTTTAGCTGATGCCGTGATGTCTTCTAAATCGTCAATGGTACGGTAAACTAGGCAATGGTCTTGGTCTTTACCTGGAATGGGTGGTACGAATGGGAATGAACCCGTCGCTAGCACTAATTTGTCGTAACTCTCTACACGGCCTTGTGCTGTGGTGACTGTTTTAGCGTCTTTATCGATGCCAACCACTTTATCATTTACAAAATATTGTACGCCGTTGTCATCATAGTATTCTGGTGATGTCATCATCAAGTCATCAGCTGTTTTGCCACTGAAATAAGCACTTAACTGCACACGGTCGTAAGCAAGACGTGATTCTTCACTGAATGTGGTGATTTGTACTTCAGCCATCTTTTCTTGTTGAATAAATTGGTCAATGAAATGGTGACCTACCATGCCGTTACCGACAACTATAATTCTTTTCATGACATGCTCCGTTATGCGCTTAATGCTTGATTTTTTGCCGATGGCTCTAGATCTCGCCAGTTAAGTTGGCCTGCAAGAGAGACAACTTTGCCGATCACGATCAGGCTAGGGCTTTGTAATTGGTGTTCAATCGCCAGTGCTGGCAATGTTGCAACAGTGCCAATAAATTTTCTTTGCTGCTGCGTTGAGCCGTTTTCAATTAAGGCTGCTGGGGTATTGCTGTCCAAACCATGACTGATCAGTTGCGCTGAGATTTCCGCTAATTTACCTAATCCCATATAGAACACTAAGGTGTGCTCAAGGTGTGCGAGTTGCGGCCAATTTAGATCTAGCTTGCCATTTTTCAGGTGGCCGGTAATAAAGGTGCAGCCCGTCGACAATCCTCTATGGGTTAGCGGGATGCCTGCATATGCAGTGCACCCTGATGCAGCTGTTACGCCGGGTACGATGATTGTTTTTATGTTATGGGCATGGAGCACCAATTGTTCTTCACTACCGCGGCCAAATACAAACGGGTCGCCACCTTTTAGGCGACAAATATTCACACCTTGTTTGGCTTTATCAACCATGAATAAATTCAATTGGTCTTGTGGAATACAATGGTCAGCTTTTTTCTTACCCACATAAATTGCTTTGGTGTGGGGTGGAAATAAAGCTCTAATCTCTTGGCTAACTAAGTTATCAAATAAGATAAGGTCAGCACTTTCAATCGCCTTGAGTGCTTTTAGTGTAAGCAACTCGGGATCCCCCGGACCAGCCCCCACTAATGCAACTTGACCTCGGCTATGGTTATTTTTTGATTGCGCTTTGGTAATTAATTCAACTGTCATGCCTCACATCCCTGTAGCTCTTCTCTGCACTGACTAACGCAAAGACAATGCCAACTACGTCAAGTAATTATTAATTGTTGATATATAAGGTCTTTATTTGGTTTGGTATTTTTATTAGCGTTTAGCTGAAGATTAAGCACTGTGATGTTGCACCAGTTTTTTTATTTTCGCACAGGCGTGGTGCAGCTAAGTTGGCGTTGTAACTTATTTACAGTAGACTTTAACTGTATTAGCAGGGCTGGCTAGGTTGTTTTTTGATTTTAGATTGTCATCTCAATGTAATTTTCTGTAATTAAACTAGAGCTTTTGTGATCTGGGGTTAAACTAGATTGTACATAAATGATACAGTTCGTAGTCTGAATGGTAATATTTTATTTATTTATCAGTAGGCTGAATTGTTTCGTCTGAATATATTAAGACAATATACTTTATTTGTGCGGTCACACGGATTGTCGAATTTGTCGATAAGCATCAGCCGTGATAAGATCTCGCCGATTAATTTGTAATAATGGGAGAATTGTTGATGAGCAAAGATATGCAAAGTATGGCATTAGTTCCTCAGGGTAGCATTGAAGCCTATATCCAAGGCGTGAATAGCATTCCAATGTTGACTGCTGAACAAGAAAAGGAACTAGGCGAACGCTTGCAGAATGAAGGTGATGTTGATGCTGCACGTCAGCTAATTATGTCACATTTACGCTTTGTTGTTCACGTTGCCCGTGGTTACGCAGGTTATGGACTTTCTCAAGCTGACTTGATCCAAGAAGGCAATATCGGCTTAATGAAAGCGGTAAAACGATTTAATCCGGCTGTCGGTGTGAGACTGGTGTCTTTTGCTGTGCATTGGGTTAAAGCTGAGATCCATGAATTTGTACTTCGTAATTGGCGTGTAGTAAAAGTTGCGACAACTAAAGCGCAACGTAAACTATTCTTTAATCTACGTAAATCAAAAAAACGCTTAGGCTGGTTTACTCATGCAGAAGTGCAAACTGTTGCTGAAACATTGGGTGTTTCGACCAAAGATGTAGTGGAAATGGAATCAAGAATGTCTTATTCGGATCAAGCATTTGATTTATATGCTGATGATGATAGTGATAAAGATTCTGGTTCAATGAGCTTTTCTCCAGCACAGTATTTAGAAGATAACGCGTCAGACGTTGCCCAACAAGTTGAACGTGAAAATTGGGATAAAAGTGCATCTCGCCGTTTAGCAAAAGCAATTTCTGAGCTAGATGATCGTAGTCAAGATATCGTTAATTCTCGTTGGTTAGCTGAAGATAAAGCAACGCTGCAAGAGTTAGCCGATCGTTATGGTGTTTCTGCTGAACGAGTACGTCAGTTAGAAAAAAATGCCATGAAAAAACTTCGCGAGTTTATTGCAGAATAATAATCACATAGCATTGTTAAAAAATGAGGTCTCCGATGGAGACCTCATTTTTTTTGGGCAAGAAATTGAATAAACGTTTAATGGTATTTAATGATAAATGGAAAGATAGATGAATAGAGATCCCTTATTTGGTTTTCAGGGCAGTGAGCTTAAAAGCTATTTAGAACGTAACAAGTTAGTCGAACATCAGATGGTTTTGGTTTATAACGGCTCAGGGATGACGCATGAATATAGCTTGGCACAAGTTGTAACCCCTGAAGAGGGTAAGCAAAAAAGGATTGTTGTGCGACTCTTAAAGAATGACGAAGACATTACCTTCTTCCGTACTGGTAAAAGTGTATTGAAGAAAAGCTCGCATTACAAAGTATTGCCTATGGTGCCTTGGTTAATGGCGCGTTTTGGCATGCAAGACCAAATTCGGTTTAACTGGAAGTGGGGTTACGCCTAAAGCTAAGCCCAAACCTAAGCTCGTTCAATTTAGAGATATGTGGGTTTAGAAGACAAAAGGCCCAATCATTCATTGTATGATTGGGCTTTTTTATTTTCAGTGTTGGTTATGCCATTTGTTTAAAACTGGTTTTTAGTTCCAACATTAATTGTTGTTGCCAAGCCACTTGGTAAAGACTGGTTGATTCTTCTTTTAGCTGCGCGACTTTAAATGCTTCAATTTCTGATATTTCACGTTGCTGCTGTTTAGCGTTATGAGTAATTTGTTGGATCTTGGCGTAATTGTCATGTTCTGGACCATTTTTAATCGCTTCAATACGATCTAAATGTAATTGCACTTCCACGACCATTTGGGTTTTTGGTAAGCGTACTAATAAGTTGATATCACGGTAGCCATTTTGTTTTGGATTGTTAAAGCGATTTTTCACTTGGATGATGTCGGTTTCTTGTTCCAGCAATTCATAAGCACTGATTAGCTCTTGGCTATTTTTAGCAATAATCGAGCTACGGGCCAGGTCGGTAATTTTTTCTACTGCGCCATCATGTTTATTGGCAATTTTAGCTTGTGCACGTTCAATACTTTTAATGCCTGGGATCACAGCACTGGTTTGTGACATTAACGCAATTTGTTTAGTGAGTGTTGCAAGTTCGTTTTGTGCCGATTCAGCTAATGAATAAAGTGCATCGAAATCGGTATAAGGTTGAATGATATTGGTGTTGTTAACATCAGGAAGTTGGTAAAGACCTGCTAAGTCTTTGCTTAGCTGTGTACGTACTCGGTTCGTGGCATTGCCATTATTTGATACTTGACTAAGGCTAAGCATAGTAGCGGCTTCAAGCGGCGCTTTACCTGCTAGCATTAGTACTAAAATTAGTGATGTTCTTAGAAAGCTATACATAGGTATCCTTTTTGAGAAAACGCATTCGCATCATTGTATGCTGATACTTAGTAATAGATGAGTGCGCACAGTCACAATTCAAGGTAGGGCATTGTAAAGCTGTGTAAGATGTAACTAGACTGCTAAAATAGTGCGACAGACATCACTATTTTTTGGGCTAAGGCTTATTTAACTAGTAAATATACCGATGCGATTGTATTTTATTTAAGATACAGTGTGCTCGATCTCTCACTTACAATATCGTTTCTACAATTAAGGTTTATCCAATGATGAAAAAAACAATGACAGCAGTAATGATTGTTGCTGCACTTACTGGCTGTGCTCGCCAAAACGCGACAACAGGTGAAGAAGAAACGAATACCGCAACTAAATCTGCCATTGGCGGTGCCATTGCGGGTGCATTAATCGGCGCTTCTACAGGTAAGAAAAACGGCGCAGTATTTGGTGCGTTAGGTGGTGCTGCTATCGGTGGTGGTATTGGCCATTATTTTGATCGTCAAGAAGAAGCATTACGTAAAGAATTAACTGACTCAGGTGTACAAGTTAAACGTGTTGGCGAAAACGAATTACAACTGATCATGGCGAAAGGCATTGGTTTCCAAACGGCGGGTTATAACTTGAGCTCAGATATTTACTCAAGCTTAAACAGTGTCGCTAAAGTTCTTAACGAGTACCCTGATTCATCACTGCGTATTATTGGTCACACAGATAGCGTCGGTAGTGCAGAGTCTAATTTAACGCTTTCTGAAGAGCGTGCTGAATCTGTGAGCGAATATTTGAATAAACGTGGTATCAAGTCAGGCCGTTTATCAACACGTGGTTATGGCGAACGCCGTCCTATTGCATCAAATGATACTAAAGATGGTCGCTCTGCTAACCGTCGTGTATAAATTACTAATACAGCTAATAAATCATTAGCTGTAAATATTCAGCATGGTTAAATGAGTGCTGATGGTATTATTAAACCGAACCCTGTGTTCGGTTTTTTTATGCCAGCAAATTATGATTGGTTAAATAATAGGCATGCAATTTAATAAACGAAGGAAGTCGCGTGGGTGTAAGTAGAGCGGGGCATAAAGAGTTGCAGGATGTATGATGCTAAATTTTAGATAAAAAAAGACCCAGTTATATAAATAACTGGGTCTTTTTAATTGGCTCCCCTTGCTAGACTCGAACTAGCGACATATGGATTAACAGTCCACCGTTCTACCAACTGAACTAAAGGGGAATTATTTGGTGCCCGAACCCGGAATTGAACCAGGGACACGAGGATTTTCAATCCTCTGCTCTACCGACTGAGCTATTCGGGCAAATGGTGCCGACTGCCGGAGTCGAACTGGCGACCTACTGATTACAAGTCAGTTGCTCTACCTACTGAGCTAAGTCGGCACTAAATGCGTTTTAAATAAAGATACCTATTAACGAAATATCTTTACCTTTTAAATATGGTGCCCGAACCCGGAATTGAACCAGGGACACGAGGATTTTCAATCCTCTGCTCTACCGACTGAGCTATTCGGGCAAATGGTGCCGACTGCCGGAGT
>NZ_JASJHF010000192.1:0-12826 GCF_033791185.1 Moritella sp.
GATGAGCTAGTTAGCATCCCAATGGCTGGCAGTATTTCAAGCTTGAACGTATCAGTAGCAGCTGGTGTTTGTTTGTTTGAAGTTGTTCGTCAACGTCAGGCTAAGTAACTGCAGATTATTGTTTAACATTAATTGAAAGCATAATTAGTGTGCATAAAAAAAGCGTCCGATGGACGCTTTTTTATTAACTGGTGTTTATTCTACGGTTGTTGGTGGTGACGCTAACCAACAACCACTGACTCTGCGACTAAGCGTCCATCACATCAGATGCTTGGCTCTTACCTTCGCTATCGACATGGGTTTCGCTACTGGCGATACGTCGGCCTCTTGGCATTTTCACCACTAATGTTTTGGCTAAGTCATCATGTAGACAGCGGCGTTTATCACCTCTAAAGATAGCCAAGAAATTACTGATGGTAATGATAAAGCCAAAAAATGGCAGGTAAGCAGCAACCCAAAATGGCAGGTAGCGTTTGAGGATGATGTCTTGCAAGCTTAAGCGTTGGCCATTTTCACCAACCACGGCTATCCCGATAATACGTTTACCTAAGGTCTGGCCGTATTCTTTTAGTAGGTAGCTGTTTAATGCCATAAATAGCAGGATTTCAAGTAACGACACTTTGACTTGGGTAGCAAATGAGATCGTGAAGTTTTCATCGACACCAGCGCCTAGATTGAGTAAATCAAAACCGAGAATAAACGGGACTAACATAATCGTTGGAAAAACGATTTTATCTAATATTGCGGCTTGAAAACGTTGTGCTAACGTAGCAAGTTCCACATATTGACGAGATGATGAAGGTTCTGGTTGCATATGACTTCTATAAATGAGTTAGTTAACTGGATTTAGACCTAGATGATAATCAATCCTTAGCGTAACAATCAAGATCTACTCGCACTTATTTATTCAACCCAAGTTTATTCAATCCAAGTTTTGATTCACAGGGTAAAGATTATTGCTATTATGTTCGATGATGTTTAATTTTAGTATATGGAATGAGTTATGACTTGGATGTGCTGTCAGTTTAGTGAGTTGTCGAGTTTGCAGCTTTATGATGTGTTGCAATTACGCGCTGCTATTTTTGTGGTCGAACAAGATTGTCCTTATCAAGATCTTGATGGTTTGGACGTTGACCCTGAAACGCGTCACTTACTGCATTATAATGACCACGGTGAGTTAGTGGCTTATCTACGTATCTTAGCGGCAGGCGTGAGTTATCCTGACGTAGCGATTGGCCGTGTGGTTACTGCGGCGTCAGCACGTGGACAGGGGCTCGGCCATCAGTTATTAGAACGAGGTGTTGATGCTGCAAAATCGGTATGGCCTGCGCAGGACTTATACCTTTCCGCACAAGCGCATCTACAGCACTATTATCAGCGTTATGAATTCGTTACTGTGACGGCTGAATATTTGGAAGATGGGATCCCTCACGTTGGTATGCGTTACAGTGTGAGTTAGTTTTGTAGATATTTACGATTATCTGTCAGTCTTGGTTGTATTGTCGGCAATGACACTATATAATTCGCGGTCTCAAAATTAGTCATTTTTCTATACGTTCCTTGCCTCGATGGACCGACTAAGCCAGAGCCGAGGCTGATTAAACCCGTGAGGAGCTTACGATGCGTCATTACGAAATCGTATTTATGGTTCACCCAGATCAGAGTGAACAAGTTACAGGCATGATTGAGCGTTACAGCGCAGTTGTTACTGAAGCAAATGGTACTATCCACCGTCTAGAAGACTGGGGTCGTCGCCAATTAGCATACCCAATCAACAAACTTCATAAAGCTCACTATGTTCTTATGAACATTGAAGCTGGCCAAGATGTTATTGATGAGCTAGAAAATAACTTCCGCTTTAACGACGCAGTGATCCGCAACATGATCCTACGTACTAAAGGTGTAGTTACTGAAGCTTCTCCAATGGCTAAAGCTAAAGAAGAACGCCGTGAAGCGCCTGCTGCTACTGAAGCACCAGCTGCTGAATAATAGCGTTTTAGCTATAGGTATTTGTTTGTTGGATAACATTTAGTTATCCAATTATTTGAGAAGATTTTAGGAGATTTTAATTATGGCACGTTTTTTCCGTCGTCGTAAATTCTGTCGTTTCACTTCTGAAGGTGTTACGGAGATTGATTATAAAGATATCGCTACGTTAAAAAACTACGTAACTGAAAGCGGTAAAATTGTACCAAGTCGTATTACTGGCACACGTGCTAAGTACCAACGTCAACTTGGTCGTGCGATTAAACGCGCACGTTACTTGTCTCTACTTCCATACACTGACTTACATAAGTAAGCTATTGTTTGGTCGTCAAGACTAACTCTATATTTTTGAGGAAAGGTAATGCAAGTAATTTTATTAGACAAGATCGCTAAGTTAGGTAACTTAGGCGAGACTGTTAACGTTAAAGCTGGTTATGCTCGTAACTTCCTTTTACCGAAAGGTAAAGCTGTTCTAGCAACTAAATCTAACGTTGAATCTTTTGAAGCACGTCGTGCTGAACTAGAAGCATCTGTAGCTGCTGTTAAAGCAACTGCTGAAGCTAAAGCTGCAACAATCAACGCTCTAGAAGCTGTTGTAATTGCAACTAAAGCTGGTGACGAAGGTAAGATTTTCGGTTCTATCGGTACTCGTGACATCGCTGATGCGATCGTTGCTGCTGGTGTTGAAGTTGCTAAAAGTGAAGTTCGTCTTCCTGAAGGCGCTTTACGTACTCTTGGTGATTTCGAAATCAGCATCCAAGTACACAGCGAAGTATTCGCAACTGTAAATCTACAAGTTGTAGCTGAAGCTTAATTTAAAGTTTAACTTTAAATTAATTTCAGAATAAAGCCATGGCCTATGCCATGGCTTTTTTTATAGCTATTATTTAGAGCTATCTCAGAGGTTACTCCATAAGCGGGTCATACCACTATTTTGGATAGCCAGTGATCTTACGAATAGATTTGTATAAAGGCTGTAACTGTTTATACATGTTCAAATACACATCGCTATAAAGTGCTTCGTAGATCTTCACTACGTCAGGTTGCGGTTGGTATATCTTATTCACCCTTGTCATCGCCGCGATAGCGTCATCAAAATTAGCATAAATACCTAAGCCAACAGCGGTAACAATCGCAGCACCTAGCCCTGATGTTTCATAGGTATGTGGTTGCTCTGCCGGCATATTAAAAATATTAGCCGTTAATTGCATGGCGATATCACTTTGTGAGCCGCCACCTGATACTCTCAAAGTGTCAATGGTGACTTTGTTACGCTTACTTATTCGTTCTTTACCTTCACGTAATGCATAGGCAAGTCCTTCTAAAATCGCGCGATAGATATGAGTCCGAGTATGTACATCACCAAAACCAATGATACTACCTTTTGCTTCAGGACCAGGGTCACGTGCACCGGGTGTCCAATAGGGCTGCAGCATCAGTCCCATTGAGCCAGGCGGTATTTCGGCAACTAAGCGGTCAAATAAGACTTCAGGTGCAATACCTTCGGCGTCAGCAATATGTTGCTCACGTAAACCAAACTCTTTTTTGAACCAACTGATCAACCAAAAACCACGATAAATCATGACCTCAGAAGAATAGTGGTGCGGTATAGCTGACGGAAATGGCGGAAGATGCGGCGTCGCTTCTACATATTTAGCCGTGGTAATATTGATGGTTGCGGTTGTGCCAAAACTTAAACAAGCAATATTTGGCTTATTCCCCCCAGAGCCAATTATTTCACAGGCTTTATCGGCCCCCGATGCGATAACCGGTAAACCAGCAGGAAGGCCGGTATAGGCTGCGGCTTGCTCGGTGATATGGCCAATCAGTTCGCCTGGTTGGATCAGTTCAGGTAACATTTTAGGTTTGATCCCGAGCATACTCCAACGCCAATCTGATTCTTTATGCCAAGTTAGTTTTTTGTAGTCAAAAGGGATATATCCCACTTGGCTACCTACCGAATCGATATACTTATCGGTGAATTTATAATTGAGAAATCCAGATAAAAGCAAATATTTGTCTGTTTCTGCCCAAATTTCTGGTTGGTTTTGACGGATCCAGATCGCTTGTGATTTTTCTTGAAAGCGCTGAATAATATCCTCGACTCGGGCTATTTTAAATAGCCAATTCCATGGCCATTGCACGGGTTCTTCAGCAGCATGTCGTTGATCTAACCAAACCATTGCGGGACGAAGTGCTTTACCAGCCTTGTTCAAGTTGACGACCGTGCCACGTTGTGTGGTGACAGTCATCCCGACGATATGGGATTTGTCAATTTCAGGTTTTGCATCAATATCTTGCCAAAGTTGCGTACAGGCTTGCTTTACCGCAAGCCAGTAATAGTCAGGCTCTTGCTCTGCCCAACCTGGATTTTTGGAAAAGTAAGGCGTGATAACTTGCTGTCCCTTGGCAAGCAGGTTGCCTTGGATATCGAATAATAAGGCTCGCACGCTTTGTGTGCCATTATCGATACTAAGCAAGTAGCGATGTTGTGATGGTGTTGGAGTACGACTATCCATGTGCTGATTCCCTCCGACTATGCTAGCTAATGTGTGCGTGTTTGGTTTGCGCGGATGCAATTTTAGGTAAACTATAATGACGTAATATCATGTCATTATAACGTTCAACCTCTTGTTGCCACTGCTTGTCATCCCAGTTTAAACTTTGCTGACAAAGCGGTTTTAATTTGGCAAATAACTCGCTGCCACCATCAGGGATCAATAAGCCAAGTCGACTCCGACGCAGCAATAAATCATCCAGATGCACGACCATTTCATTGGCTAAAATCCACTTGATTTCAGCTAATGTCGTATTGGTTGAAGCAATGGTATTTAACTCAGCACTGTCTGCGTTATTGATGACCGCACTATAATTTTGACCGTAGTGACTTTTTAAACGCTGTAGTTGGTGTGGTTCGACAGTTAGGTTTATCGATTGCTCTGTGACTGGTCTAAATAAATCCATTTTACGATGCTTGCTAATATCTAGATTGGGCAAATAATTTTTTGCTGCCTCGAGTACATCAAGCGCGATCAACCTGAAGGTTGTTAACTTTCCGCCTGCCACGCTGACTAAACCATTTTCATTCCAAATGGAGTGTTCACGTTTTTCATCGGAAGGTTTGGTATTGTTAATATTATCCGAGCTACTAACAACTGGGCGAATGCCGGCAAACGTTGAAATAACATCATCTTCGCAGATGTCTGCTTGCGGGAATTGTAGGTTGATCCCCTTCAGTAAGTAATCAACTTCCGTCTGGCTAATTGTAGGCTGTTGATCAAGGCTGCTGTTGTGATCTAAATCTGTGGTACCAATCACAGTGCTATTTTCCCATGGGAAAGCAAATATTGGCCGCTTGTCATCAGGGTGAAAATAACTGACAGAGTAAGCGAGGGGCAGGCGCCAACTTGGTACGATCAAATGACTGCCACGTAATGGCCTGATGGATTTTTTGGCATTAAGCTGTTTACGCAATTCATCCGTCCAAGGGCCTGTTGCATTAACAACGACTTTGGCTGTCAAGTCAAATGCTTGTCCGGTTGTGGAGTCACATACCGCTAGACCTGTGACTTGTTCACCGGACTGAATCACGGATTTAGCTTTGACATAGTTGATTGCACAACCACCAAGCTCTTGTGCTTCTTGCAGTATACGCATCACCAATCTGGCATCGTCAGTAACGGCGTCAGCAAACTGAGTCGCGCCGCGTAATTTATTCAGATTCAGACCCGGGGCATAAAAATCTCCCACGGCGTTATTAATATAACTGTGATTTCGCTTACCACCGATCCAGTCATAAATAGTGAGTAGGGTATTGAACACTATCGGGCCGGGAAAGCCAAAGCGGTAATGGCCCATTAAAAATTGCAGCGGGTCGACTAAGCCGGGTAATTCATTAAGCAACTTCTGTCGCTCCGTCACTGCGTCTTTTGTCAGACCGTATTGACCGCTACCTAAATAGCGTAAACCACCATGAACCATCTTTGATGATTTACTCGATGCACCCCAAGCAAAGTCATCTTGTTCAATAAGTAAAACGTTGAGCCCTGCTTGTGATGCGGTTAATAATACGCCTGCCCCCGTGATACCACCACCGACAATGATCATATCCCATGGCTGACTGGTTTGTTGTAGCGTAGCGAGCTGCTCAGCTCTATTCATATTTGCTAAAATGTTACTCATAATATTCACCTAACCTGCTTGCTGTTGACCATTATCATCACTTTTGCTGTCTGCAGACAGAGCGCTCAATGGGCTTGCTTTCTGGCTGAGCAAGCAACCTGGATTTAAGATCTGTTGCGGATCAAAGGTATCGCATAATGCTTGGATCGCTTTGATCGTTAATGTCCCTTTTTCAGTTTCTAGGTACGGTTGATGATCTTTCCCTACACCGTGTTGGTGACTGATGGTACCGCCATTTTCAACAATTATTTTTGATGTGGTCTTTTTGAGTACTTCCCACTGTGCAATTGTTTCTTTATAGCTATCACCCGCTTTGAATACATAAGAGGTATAAATGCTCGAACCTTGCTGATAGAAGTGAGATAAATGCGTAAATACATGGATCTTATCTAAGCTATTGTCGCTATTTTCGGCCAGCACAGTACGGAGGTTGGTTTCGATTTTAGCGAGCAAGTTATCGACATTGTTCCAGTCTGTTGCGGTTTCAAGCGTATCCACCACATAGCCTTTTTGCCATAATGCTTCACGGAAGTAAGGCATAGTAAAGCGTTTTTCAGCCCACTTATTACCCATGTATGATCCCGTATATACGCCTTTAAACGCCCGTGTGATCTGTTTAAATTGTTTAAGCGAAGTGCTGCATTGGTATTTAGTCCCTGTCAGGCCAAATGTCATCATACACTTGCCTGCTTTACAGCCAAAAAATGATAAGCCCTTTTCTAATAAGCCAATTTCTTTTTCGTGGCCTGCAAGTGCAAGTTGGGTTTCGGTTTCGATGGCATTACTTAAGCGCAGCATCGACAGTGGTACATCGGATTGCACCAGTGTTTTCGCTGCACTTTTTGCCTGATGCCAACTTGGGAAAAAGCAAACGTAGAAGTTTTCTTGTGCTGCCACTTTACGCACGTTAACTTTGACTTCAGATAGAATACCCATACGGCCTTCAGAACCAGCTAGGATGGCTTTTATATCGGGGCCTGCCGCTGATGCAGGGCAAGTTGGTATCGATAAACGTCCGATGGGAGTGATTACCTCACCGCCGGCGAACATGTTTTCAATACGCCCGTAGCGAAGTGATTGCTGACCGCTTGAGCGTGTCACAACCCAACCACCAATTGTTGATAATTCAAATGATTGTGGGAAGTGACCGAGTGTATAACCCTGTGCTCTTAGTTGTGCTTCCACTTGTGGGCCTGGTGTACCAGCACCAAATGTGGCTACCTGGCTTTCGGTATCGAGGGAAATAAGGCGATTCATTCGACTCATATCTAGCGTTAGAATGGCTTGCTCTGATGCAAATGGGTTAATATGTCCCGCCACGCTTGTGCCGCCACCGTAAGGAATAACGATAATATTTTCTTGGAGGCAAAATGCTAAGATGTCTTCGATTTCTGCATTGTTCTGAGGGTAAGCCACACCATCAGGGAAATACTCAAAATCACCACTGCGCATGGCTAACCAATCGGGTAGGCTTTGGCCCCGAGCATGGCGAATTCGCACTTCAGGATCGCAGTTAAATAACGGGTGGTGAGGTAATCTCGATTCGGGAACTTGCTTAATGACCTCTGCAAGTGGGGCATCTTCGAGCGGTGTTGTGGCTCCGGCTTTCGCGAGTAAGAATGCATCTGCACTGCTTGGCAAATCTAATTTATTGGCTTCATCGCCCCAACCATTCCAACGTTTCATAATCTCACTTCCTCTGTCATATTTCGGTATAACATCAGTTTAAGTGTAAAGCTCTTCTGATAGCATTGTCGTATTGAGCCAACATCAGTATCAAATTAGGACTAACTCACAATACCTTAAGGTAAAGCTGGTTATACTCAATAATACGTATTGAATAAGGATGATTCAGTTATGGTGGGGTTAGGCTCAGTGTCAGTGCCAGTGGTAAAACAGTATTTACGCTATGTTGAAACATTGGATATCGATGTCTCGGCGTTATTGCTGAGTAGTGATATATCGGCCACGATGTTGACTCAAGAAAGTGAGCGTATTAGTGGTGAGCAATTACAGGCATTTTTAACCAACCTGATTATTACCACTGATGATCCTTTATTCGGTTTAAAAAGTGGCGCCTTTGTTGAAACCGGCTCTTACAGTGTGCTGGGGTATATAACGATGACATGTGCGACACTTGAGCAAGCCCTGGAACGTATTCAGCCTTATGAAAAACTGGTGGGTGATATGGGGGTGACGTCTATTAATTACCTACCGCAGCAATTAGTAATAAACTGGCATTGTGCTTATACGTTTGCCGAGGTGCGAGAACAAATGGTGGATAACGTTTTTGCTTCTTGGCTGGCTTATGCCCGTTGGCTATCAGGGCAAGAATTAGGTCCACTAGAAGTACACTTACAACGTGCAGAACCTGCGTCTGAACTCATCCACTATTATCAGCAAATTTTTGCGTGTCCGGTGCTCTTTTCTCAACCAAGCAACAGCCTTATTTTACCGCGTAAATATCTGAATATACAATTAAGGCAGCCGGATCATAGCTTATTACAAACCCTTGAATTACATGCTGCAGGGCAAGTTTCAGCACTGGGTGAAGCGCATAGCTTTAGTATTCAAGTTAAAGATATTATCCGCATCTTATTAGCCAAAGGGATCAGCCGTAAAGATATGGTGGCTGGGCAGCTCAATATGAGTGAGCGGACGTTGCAGCGAAAGCTACAGCAGGAGCAAACCTGCTATCAAAAATTACTCGACGAAGCGCGTTTATCATTGGCTCAGCAATATTTAACTGAAACACAATTGGCTGTGGATGATATTGCCATGCAGCTAGGGTTTAGTGAAACCCGTTCTTTTTTTCGAAGTTTCAAGCGTTGGACGGGGCAGACTCCCAGTCTTTACAGAGAATCGAGTTCACATAAATCAGGCTAAACAAATGATTTATCATACAAGCCCTTTCATTTTTCGAGTATGAGGATTAAAATTTGCCACAAATAATAAAGTTGAACCCTATACTGCTTAACAGCAGGATGCAATTAGTGAGTATATGATGAAAAAAATTACAACAATGATCGTTGCGTTAACATGTTTAGTACCGTCTTTATCTATGGCGGCGGGTGATGCTGCTGCTGGTAAAGCGAAAGCGGGTGTATGTGCAGCTTGTCATGGTGCAGCTGGTATTTCAGCTATCCCTATGTACCCCAATTTAGCGGGTCAAAAAGAAATGTATTTAGTTAATGCATTAAAAGCATACAAGGCTGGTCAACGTACAGGTGGCATGGCACCTGTGATGTCTGGTCAAGCAATGGCGCTATCTGATGCTGACATTGACAACCTAGCGGCATACTTCTCAAGCTTAAAATAATATTGAGTGCGCATTACTAAGTTAATCAGCCTCATGATGAGGCTTTTTTATTAACCAATAAATCATCAAACACTTCCTCCATATAAATATTTATCACTTCATTGGTGATTTCATTTCCCCTGCAGAGTTATTTTTAGGATAATGGCGAATCACACTAAATTTCGTGAGCACTAGCATGGCCGAAAAACGTCAAAACCAGTTTCAAAATCAGTTTTCAAAAGATAAAAATAGAAAAGACAGTGCTGTTGATGCGCTTAAAGTGCCGCCGCACTCGTTTGAGGCTGAGCAATCGGTTTTAGGTGGCTTATTCATTGATAATGAAGCTTGGGATCGTGTTACCGAATTTATTGTGGCACAAGATTTTTATAGTCGCCCACATCAACTTATCTTCGAAGCAATGGCAAAACTGGTGGACCAACATATCCCACTGGACATTATTACCGTTTCCGAATGGTTAGATAACGAAGAATTACTCGATGACGCGGGTGGTTTTGCTTATCTGGGTGATATTGTTAAAAATACCCCAAGTGCGTCCAACATTACCGCTTATGCCAATATTGTGCGTGAGCGTGCGGTAGTACGTGAGCTTATTGCGGTTGCTAGCGATATCAGTGAATCAGGTTATGATCCACAAGGGCGTAAAAGTACAGACCTACTTGATTTAGCTGAAAGTAAAGTATTCCAAATTGCAGAATCAAGACAGACAGAAGGTCAAGGCCCGAAAAACCTCGAAAGCGTACTGCAAGAAACCGTGGATAAAATCGAAGAGCTCTATCAAACCCCCCATGACGGTGTTACTGGTGTGGCCTCGGGTTATAACGACCTTGATGGTATGACTACCGGTTTCCAACCCTCAGATTTGATTATTGTTGCTGCCAGACCGTCGATGGGCAAGACGACTTTCGCGATGAACTTGTGTGAACACGCGGCATTAAACGAAGATAAACCAGCGGTTATTTTCTCACTAGAGATGCCTGCAGAACAGATCATGATGCGTATGCTGGCATCACTGGGTAAAATTAATCAGACCAAAGTACGTACCGGCCAATTAGATGATGATGATTGGGCGCGCCTATCGGCAACCATGAAGAGCATGCTTGAACAGGGTAAAATGTACATCGATGATAGCTCAGGTTTGACCCCGACTGAAGTACGTTCGCGCTCTCGTCGTATTGCCCGTGATCATGGTGGTATCAGCATGATCATGATTGATTACCTGCAATTAATGCGGGTGCCAGCATTAAGCGAGAACAGAACCTTAGAAATTGCCGAAATTTCGCGTTCATTGAAATCGCTTGCTAAGGAACTTAAATGTCCTGTTATTGCCTTATCACAGCTTAATCGCTCGTTGGAACAACGTGCTGATAAGCGCCCGGTTAACTCGGATCTTCGTGAATCAGGCTCTATTGAGCAGGATGCCGATTTAATTATGTTTATTTATCGCGATGAAGTTTATAACGATGATTCGCCTGATAAAGGCACCGCCGAAATCATTATCGGTAAACAACGTAACGGCCCGATTGGTAAAGTCAGACTGACCTTTAATGGTCAATTCTCACGCTTTGATAACTTTACTGGTCCTGCTTATGATGATGATTATTAAGGAATAGCTATGCGTTCAGCAACGGCTGAAATATGTTTGCAGTCATTGCAGCATAACGTTAAACAGATAAAAAACATTGCCCCAAACAGTAAAATAATGGCGGTTGTGAAAGCCAACGCTTATGGTCATGGTCTACTCGCTGTCGCCAGAGCGCTTAAAGCTGTTGATGCATTTGCAGTGGCACGGGTTGAAGAAGCATTAACACTGCGCAGTGGTGGCATTGTAAAACCGATCTTGTTGCTTGAAGGTTTTTTTTCGACAGATGAATTACCGATCTTAGTGGCGAATAATATCCAAACGTCCGTGCATATTGAGCAACAGCTTGCGGAACTCGAAGAAGCAGATTTAGATGCACCAATTCATGTGTGGTTGAAGATGGATACAGGCATGCATCGTTTGGGCATCCGCCCGGATAACTGTAAGCGTGCGATAGAACGCTTAAAGAACAATACCAATGTGGTGCAACCAGCACGGTTAATGACCCATTTTAGTTGTGCTGACGAAGTCGATCGAAGTATTACTCAGCGCCAAATTGATTTATTTGATGAATTGGCTGCGGATGAAATGGGTGAGCATTCTATTGCCAATTCAGCTGGGGTATTGGCTTGGCCAAGTGCGCGCAGAGAGTGGATCCGCCCTGGCATTATGCTATATGGTGTATCACCGATGATCGGCGCGACAGCAATAGACCATAACTTGAAACCGGTGATGACATTAACCACTGATTTGATTGCGGTACATGATATCAAGCAAGGTGAAACAACTGGCTACGGTGGTATTTGGAGTGCGCCTGAAGATACCCGGCTCGGTGTTGTTGCTGTGGGTTATGGTGATGGCTATCCACGCATGGCCCCTGAAGGCACGCCTGTATTAATTAATGGTCGTATCGTGCCGATTGTAGGCCGTGTATCTATGGATATGTTAACCGTCGACTTAGGTGCGCAGTGCCAAGATAAAGTGGGTGATAAAGTGATCATGTGGGGGGCAGGCTTACCAGCAGAATTGGTTGCAGATCACATCGGAACCATTGCTTATGAGTTGGTAACTAAGCTTACACAACGAGTTACGCTTAAATATTTATAAAATATAGCTAGCTGTAATACCCTTGTTTTATTTTATATACCTGAGAAAGTTAAGTTATATCAATTCATTATATTAAAAGTGATGTCTATTCATAAATGTTAACGTAATTTACGCATGAATTTATGGATGGTTTATCTGCAATTTGTGAATTAATTACGCTATGATAACCTAGAGTTTAAACTCTATTTATTTGTTTTAAGGCTTGAATTGGGCCGATAATAGCAAATTGTTGTATTATTTATTTGATACTCAGTAATTAATACAACATAGATAGATGTATCTAATGGTTTTGATTAAGCTTATTTATCTCACTTTATATAATTTAATTTGTACAACAGTATGAGGGCATATGACAGAAAATAACACGACGCAAAGAAACCTTCCTAGACAGGAAAGGAGCCTTGAAAGAGTAAAGCAAATTATTGATTCTGCGGCAGCTTTGTTTGATGAGATTGGTATTGCTAATGCTACCCCTTCTGATATAGCCAAAGCATCGGGCTTAACCAGAACATCGCTATACCGTTATTTTCCAAATAAAGCATCAATTATTCGTGCATTAGCAGAGCGTCATCTGCAAGCGTTACAATTACGTTTTTCAGCGGTGCAAAGTGATTTACCGCTCGAAGAGCGTATTGAACTGATTATCGAAACAT
>NZ_JASJHF010000193.1:0-4260 GCF_033791185.1 Moritella sp.
TGGATGGTCTTGCTCATACGCATTACCTTTCACTTGCGGGTGCGGTTCTAACTTCTGCTCTATGCCCATAAGTCCCGATGCTAATGCAGCTGCGAGAGCAAGGTAAGGATTCGCATCCGCAGAGCCTAGACGATACTCAATACGCTGCGATTTTTCCGAGCCTGGAATAACCCGCAATGCAGTTGTGCGATTTTCAACGCCCCAAGTCGCATCAAGCGGCGCCCATAATCCCGGTACCATACGGCTATAACTGTTCACTGTGGGGGCTATCATCGATAAAAATTCCGGCATGTATTTTTGCTGACCAGCCAGGAAGTGACGTTGGGTATCACTGATGTTGTACTCATTATTGGGATCATGAAAAACCGCCTTACCAAATTTGTCTTGCAACGAGATATGGATGTGACCACTTTGTCCCGGAAAATCCGCTGACCATTTCGCCATGAAGGTCGCCATCAACCCATTGCGCTGTGCCCAAACTTTAATAAAGGTTTTGAATAAGGCGGCTTTATCGGCAGCATCTTGCGCGCCATCATAAGCAATGGCCGCTTCTAATACACCCGGACCGGTTTCGGTATGTAGACTCTCTAATGGGAAATCCATCTCCTCCCCAAGCGCCATGATTTGATGATGTAAATCAGCGTGTACTGAATTACGGATGATGGAGTAACCAAAAAAATCAGGGGTCAGTGGCGTGAGGTTCTTATAGCCTTTTTCTCTCACTGATTCTGGTGTTTCTTTAAACATGAAGAATTCATATTCAAATGCCGCTGTAGCCTTAAACCCCATCTGCTCGGCACGCGCTAATACTCGGCGTAATGTACTGCGAGGACAAACCGCTTCAGCACGCTGGCTAAACTCGGCAATAAATAACAACATATCGCCTTCGGCAGGCAGATCACGGCAAGTCTCAGGTAAAATACGTACGGGTGCATCGGGATAACCTGTATGCCAACCGGTATATTCAACATTATCGTAAAGCTGATCTTTTGAGTCCCAGCCTAAAACTACATCACAAAAAGAAAAACCACTGTCGAGAGAACAGAAGAATTTCTTTTTACTCATATACTTGCCGCGCATGATACCGTCGGCGTCAAAAAGACCTACTTTGACATGGCTTAAACCGCGTTGTTCGATAATATGCTTGGCATCGGCAACCGTCTTGACTTCTCTTGGGTTTAGCATAATACATCCTTATATTACAAAGCCAAGTCGGCCATGCTTGATAGTGGCGTACGTTTCTGCTGACTCTTTGTAAAGTAACAGAATATGTGACAGTATCATTCTTAGTATAGGGAGTATTTTAAATCTGGTTATTAAAAATCAGCTATTTTTGTTAGCTGTCTTCGTATAGAATCCAGCATACGATTTTTACTTATTAAATATCTCCATAACAGTAAAAACACCTCTTTTACCTTCTAATATGATGCCAAACAAATGACTGATAAAACGATAGCAACACACAACGGTAATTTTCATGCAGATGATGTTTTCAGTATCGCTGCATTGAAGCACATTTTTCCTTCTTTTAACCTGATCCGCACACGTGATTTAGAACTGATCGGCGAAGCAGATATTGTGCTTGATGTCGGTGGTGAATATGATCCGGATACTGGTCGCTTTGATCATCATCAACGTGGTGGCGCAGGTCAGCGTGAAAATGGTATTCCCTACTCTTCATTTGGTTTAATTTGGCAGAAATATGGCTTAGAAATATGCCAGGGTAATCAAGAAATAGCTGATGCGGTTGATACCGGTCTAGTATCTACGATTGATGCCATCGATTGTGGTCATGTTGAAGGTGTTGCTCAAGGTATTAGCCTTAGTCGCACGATCTCAATGTTTAACCCGACTTGGCAAGAAGATGGTGACTTTGATAGCTGTTTTGATGAGGCGGTAGCTTTTGCATCGCGCATTTTAACTCGTTTTATTGCCTCTGCAGCTGGCGGCATTAACGCCAAAGATATTGTCGCGAAAGCGATTGATAATGCAGAAGATCCAAGAGTTATTATATTAGAGCAATATACGCCGTGGAAAACAACAGTGCTAGCCTTAGCACCAAAAGCCTTATTTATGGTTTATCCATCGCAGTCTGGTAAATGGATAGTGCAAGCAGTACCTGTTGAACTCGGTTCATTCGAAGACAGAAAATCGCTACCTAAACCATGGGCCGGCTTATCTGGTGAAGAACTTAAAGACGTAACCGGTCTTGATGATGTCATGTTTTGCCATAATGGTTTGTTTATTGCGGGCGCAGAGTCATTTGCAAGCACAATGAAAATGGCAGAAATGGCACTTCAAGCATAATAAAAGTAGGTATTAATGAACGAAGATGCAGAGATCATCGCAATTCTGCGCGAGCGTATTCCAACGTTCGAATGTGTGGAAGGTTGTCACGATTGTTGCGGGCCGGTAACCACTTCCGCAGAAGAAATGTCGCGCCTGCCATATAAAACTGACGCCGAACATGACGCGGCATTAAATGAGTGGAACTGCGTACACCTAGGCCCTAAAGGTTGTAAGGTATATGAAGAGCGACCATTGATTTGCCGATTGTTTGGTACAACACCAAATATGGCTTGTCCAAATAGCTGTAGACCGAAAGAGATGATCAACCCAAAAGTTGAGAGTCAGATCCATCACTACATCGCAACCACACGACAAGTATTGGTGTAAGTTATTTATATCCAGTTCAGGCTTAGTGTAATAACGCTAAGCCATAATTGCACAACACAATATGTTACAGGTAGGCTAAATACATGCTGCAAAAAGAACTCAGACAAGCGAAGTCGATCGACAATGTCTACAACTCGGCATACTGGCATTTAGCTCAACAAGACTACACTATTGCCGAAATTCGCACCAAACTTGAACGTAAAACAGAAAATCAAGATTGGATAGAAACGGTATTAGCCGACCTCATTGGTAAGGGGTACATCAAAAGCGACTTTGACTTTGCAGTGCGTTTTGCGGAGTCAGCGTTTAACAACGAGCATGGTAAATCAGCAATAACGCGTAAATTACGCGCCCGAGGCGTAGGTCAAAAAGAAGTCGCAGAAGCCATCGAACAAGTTATGTATGATGAAGATATTGATCAATTCGCACTCGCCGCTTCACGATTAAGCAATTCATTTCAAACCTTTCATTCGACAACCAAAGAAAAAGTCTATTCTCAGTTTACCACCAAAGGTTTTTCACGCGCCGAAATTGACCATGCCCTAGCGATGCATCCCGCCAAAGACACCTTAAGAAGTAAGCTCGAGGTAAAAGCCGAAAAGGCAGACTTGAGTAAAGAAACCATGAAGTTGTATCGTAAAGGCAAAGGCAAGCGGGTGATACTCAATGAATTGCGTAGAAAACTAATTGACGTTGAAGACTTTGATAACCTAATCGATCAACTTGAAGAGGCTGGTGATATCGACTTTTATCAAAGCTGCTTAGATGTATTACATAAAAAACGCCTCGATATTAGCAGCAGCGTCGGCAAATCAAAGGCCTACGCATACCTGTCTGGTAAAGGCTTCGACTCCGATCAGATCAAAGAAGCGCTCAATCCAACTGATTAATATAACAGCAGTTATAATAACGTTAACTACACCGATAAACTTTGTTATACAATTTCAGCACAAATAATGACGTAGTAAAATACAATCAAGGAATAAACAATGACAAACCAACACGCACACGGCGAAGAAGGTCACGTACACGGTCCGGGCTGTAATCATGGTCACGCACCACAAGCTCCAATCGTAAGAGAAGGCGCTAAAGTAGGTCGTAACGATCCTTGCTTATGTGGCAGCGGTAAGAAATTTAAGAAGTGTTGTGGTAAATAATCACCCGCTTTATTAAATAGTACTTGTGACGAAATGAGTAGACGTACTAACGACGTCATCAGTATTAAATAGTACTAAAATTATAAATAGTACTAAAAAAGCCTCCTTAGGGAGGTTTTTTTTCACTTCTAACCCCATGAAAAATAGTAAGTTACTATATCCACAGTCCACCTACTGACCACACCTTAAACTAATTCACACGTATCTAATACTTAATACCAGGCATACCATTTTGACAATTTGGGCACTTTCGCTGAAAGTTATCAGTTCCATTTGAGCCATACACATGACCACACGGTTCACTTTGGCATTCTAATTTATATGAACTTTGGCAATGATCATTGCCTTTAATACCACGTGTACCTAGAACTTTTTGGTTGTTAAGATTTAGATAACCGATTGTAGTTGTTGGAGTTGAACCACTTTT
>NZ_JASJHF010000194.1:0-2935 GCF_033791185.1 Moritella sp.
TAGCTCCAACGGCAGAGCAGCGGATTCCAAATCCGCGTGATGGGAGTTCGAATCTCTCCACCCCTGCCAATTTTTAGAAAAATATCAAATCAAAGAAACAGATTTAACATTAATTAAAAATTAAGTTATAATCCTGTTCATCTTGTAGGGGTGTAGCTCCAACGGCAGAGCAGCGGATTCCAAATCCGCGTGATGGGAGTTCGAATCTCTCCACCCCTGCCAATTTCTTCTGTAAATCTTCATGATATGGTTATCCAATGAGTAATTTTTCACGTTATTACTTGCAGCAAATGGGTATCACGTTGTGGCAATGTCATAAGCCTGAACAATTTCCTCATCTTACTAGTCAAGCTGAAAAAATAGCACTGCCAAAGCATTGCCAAATTTTAATTATCGCCAATGACAAACTTGCCCCGCATAACCAATTTATTAAACAGATATTGCGTACATTACAGCTGGAACTTAATCAAAGCTATATCATCACTGAAGATGAACTTAAATATTATTACCAAACGCCCGAGTGGATCTGGACGATTGGCTGTAAGCAATCTGAACTCGCGGCAAAAAAACAACTATCATCACCTCATTTAGATGTATTGTTACATTCTGCTCAAGCGAAAAAGCAGCTTTGGCAACAAATCGTCGGTTATATGTAATCTGTTATAATAACGGGATCTTGAATGCCAAAAATTATTCCTCTCACACCAGAGCACTTACCTTTAATCCACAAGGTTGAAACTGCAAGTCATGCATTTCCTTGGTCGGATAAGATCTTAGCCAGTAATTTTGGTGCTCGATACTTTAATTTTTTATTGCTTGAAGATGAGCAAGTATTAGGTTATTACTTTGCCAACCAAGTCGCTGGGGAAGCAAGCCTGCTTAATATTGCTGTTGCACCTGAGCATCAAGGTAAGGGGTACGGAAAATTACTTATTAACCACCTAATTCAAGAGTGCCAACAGCAAGAATTGTTTCAATTATGGTTAGAAGTGCGAGAGTCTAATCATGCTGCTTATCAGCTATATTTGAATACCGGTTTCAATGAAGTTGATCGTCGTTTTAACTATTATCCAGCAGCGACAGGCAGAGAAGATGCGATCATGATGTGTTATATTGTTTAGAAATAACACGGGGTAAACTTTTCATATCTTTACCATAGGTAGAGCCTAAAAGCTGTATACTTATTCCTGATTAATGATTACTATTCTTGCCATATTATGCGTTTAACTCTATTTATGGATAATCAAGGAAGCTAATGACACAACACTTAGTAAGCAGTTTTAGATCTAAATTTGCAGCACGTAAAACAACAACGGCAATTCGTTTTAAGCAACAAGATGAGTGGCAAGATATCAGTTGGTCTGCGCTACTTGATAACTCAGATCGTGTTGCGAAAGCATTGTTATTTCTTGGCTGTGAAGTGCAAGCTAAAGTTGGTATCTTTGCAAACAATCGTCCTGAGTGGAGTTTTGCAGATTTAGGTATTTTAGCTGCGCGTTGTGTTACTGTCCCTATTTATCCAACTAACACCACTGAGCAAACCCGTTATATTGTTAATAATGCCGATATAGATTATCTATTTGTTGGCGCTCAAGAGCAATTTGATAAAGCCCTTGAGCTATTAGCAACGAATGACTTAAAGTTAATCATTGCACTGACAGATGCCATTGATTTAAAAGACGCATCTAATGTAATGTACTTTTCTGATTTTATTCAACAAGGTAATCAAGTATCAACCGCTGAATTCGAACAGCGATTGAATGATGCTAATATGGATGATCTTGTTACACTTATCTATACATCGGGTACGACAGGCCAGCCAAAAGGCGTCATGCTTGATTACACTAACTTTGCCGCTGCATTTAACAGTCATGATAAAATGATAGAAGTATCGAAAACCGATACTTCTATTGCATTCCTGCCATTAAGTCACGTGCTTGAGCGCAGTTGGTCTTTTTATCTCATGCATTGTGGCGCGCAAAATGTGCATCTTGAAAACCCCAAGTTAATTATCGATGTCATTGCAGAAGTGAAACCGACACTACTGGTTGCTGTACCACGCTTATATGAAAAGATATACAGCACTATTCATAGCCGTTTAGAATCAGCATCGTCAGTTAAAAAGGCACTGTTTAGTTGGGCGACGAAAGTTGGCTTAGCGCATTTCAAACTGATCCATAATAACCAACAACCGTCATTTTTATTAGCCAATCAGTATAAGTTGGCCGACAAGCTTATCTTTTCTAAACTACGCGGTATTCTTGGCGGCAATACCCGTTTTTTACCTTGTGGTGGTGCCAAAGTTGATCCGAATATCAATCAGTTTTTTCAATCTATTGGTATTCAATTACAAGCGGGTTACGGTATGACAGAAACAACGGCGACCGTTTGTTGTCATCGTGGCACTGGTTATGACTTTGCTTCAATTGGTTTACCATTACCGGATATGGAAGTGAAGATCGGTGACGATAACGAGATATTAGTGCGTAGTGATACGGTAATGAGAGGCTATTATAAGATGCCTGAAGAAACCGAAAAGAACTTTATTGATGGTTGGTTGAAAACGGGTGATGCGGGTAAAATTTTAGCCAATGGTGAAGTCGTGATGACTGAACGTATTAAAGAGTTAATGAAAACATCGAACGGTAAATATATTGCTCCACAGCTGGTTGAAGGCACATTAAATAAAGATCACTTTATTGATCAGGTTGCGATTGTGGCTGATTCTCGACATTTTGTTAGTGCGTTGATCGTGCCATCATTTGAAGCGTTAGAAGAATATGCCAATTCGATTAACTTACAATTTTCAAGTAAAGCAGAATTATTACGCCATAGCCATATTGTCACTATGTTTGAGAAACGCATGCAAGAACTACAAGGTGATTTGGATAATTTTGAAAAAGTAAAAAAATTCAAATTACTTATTCGCGAATTC
>NZ_JASJHF010000195.1:0-6652 GCF_033791185.1 Moritella sp.
CATTTATTGGCTAATTCTTCACTACCCAATATTTCGCGAGAGTTTAAGGTTTCTTTATTAAGTACTTCTTCTGGCGCAATCTCTTCAAATCCATCGGAAGTGATGGGGGCATCTTTATCTAATTCAAATGACTCTTCAAGACCATCTGTTGTGCCTTTCTGGCTTTCGCTATAACGATTGATGTCATCAATTATTTTCTGAATAGCGGCTAAGTTATTAGATACATCAGCGCGTAGCAAAGCCTCAGATTCAAGCACTGTTTTATCCATTTTATCGCTTAGAACGATTAATAAATTTCTGGCTGCTATGTATTCTCGTTGCCTTGCTAGCGCATTGCTGGCATAAAAAAGGCTCTGGTGGCTAGGCTGTTGCATAAAACTAATATGAGCGGCTTTATATTGTGCCGCGTAATAATAAGCGATGCCCTTAAGGTATGGGTCTTGATAGTGTTGTGCTGCTTGTAAATACTCTTTTTTATGTAAAGTACGATCACCTTGTTGATCCGGTGTTAACCAAAGATCTAGCCAAGCCTGCTGGGTAGTCGCCCAAAATGTAGGTGAAAGTTCAGGGTTGGCTTGATCTTGTTGCTGAATCTCAACGGCTGGTGGATCTATTAATAAATTAGCTTCTGAAGCATATAAGGGTGTTGGCATAAATAGGCCATTAGTCGATATGATTAACAGCACGCCCCAATGTACCAACCAACCTTTTCTAAACCACAGCAATAGTAATAACGCCATCGGAAACAGTAGGTAATAGCCCATATCTTGCCATGGCATGATACTGTCGCTAGAAATTTGCATATGTCGCTGTATTTTATTTACTAACCATTGCACGTCTTGGCTATCTACTGTCAGCAATTGTAGGCTTGCATCGGTTTTATCAGCAAGGTCTTTTAATGAACGTAAATCAAGTGGAATGGTTGCTTCTCGACTCGATGAACCAACACCGAGTACTAATAGCTGGTGGGGGGAATTGGCGAAATATTGTTGATAAGCCTTAATTGCTTCCGGCACCATACCGTCGGTGACTAATAGAATACTAGCGCCTTTTTCTTCCGCTAATAAGGTATCTACTAAACTGAGCGCTTGTTGTGCTTGTTTACCTTCAACGGGCATTATTTCAGGTGATAAGGCGCTAACAAAAGGGGTAAATACCTGTTTATCTTCAGTTAATGGCATGACTACATGGGCAGAGCCTGCATAAGCGATTAATCCTGTTTTACCGCCATTACGTAGCTCAATTAAATCTATTATTTTATGCTGAGCACGTATTAAACGATTTGGTGCGACATCTTTTTCAAGCATTGATTGGCTTAAATCGACGATCACTAGTAATGCACCTTTATCTTCATTGAAGGGCGATTCATAACGTGTCCAGGTTGGGCCTGCACTGCTAACAATGCCGATTAACAATAAAACAGTCAGTAGTTTAAGCGGTAGTAATTTTTTCCAGCCTAGTTCACCTACGGTTAAAGCTTTCTGCAAATGCGCAGGTAATGCTTGCTGGGAGTGTGCTGCGTTACTGCGCTGCCATCTTACAGTTATAATTAATGCTAATGGTAAAATTAATAATAAAACCAGTGGGCGAATAAAATGAAAATTAACCCATAATAAACTTAAAAAAGAGCTATCAAACATCCTGCTCTCCTTTTAGTCGCTTTGACTTAGTTGCTTTAACGTTTTGAACTAACAAGCTGATACCAAAAGCACATAGATAAACCAGTAGAATAAAAATAATTAAGTAGTGATGCAGTGTGTGCGTTATCTGGTAACTGGTACTGTTAAACAGTTGAGGCTCTAGTTCGGATACCGCTTGATAGGCTTGTTCTAGTTGTTGTTTATCGAGTGCTGTAAAGGTTTTGCCACCCGTTTCTTGGGTTATCCTATCTATGGTTTTCATATCTAATGCTTGTTCGCCAACCGTTAACGGATCGCCCATCGCAATAACATGCACGCGAATACCTTTTACTGCTGCTACTTTAGCTGCATCAATTGGCGTCACAAAGCTGCCAGTATCATTACCATCGGTAAGTAAAATGACTACTTTTTCAATCTCTTTCTGGTTGCTGTCTTTATCTTGTTCTGCTTGTTCAAATACTTTTATGGCTAAGCCAATCGCATCGCCAAGATGGGTACTTTGACCTGCCATTCCCGTATCTGATTGAGCTAATAAGGTTTGCCATACGGCAATATCTGAAGTGAAGGGTGTCTGTAAAAAAGCGGCATCAGCAAATAAAATCAACCCTAAACGATCGCCTTGTCGTGTTTCTGAAAAGTCTTGTAATACTTGTTTGGCAGCTTCAATACGTGCGCTTTTGTTCCCCGCTATATCTATGAAATCAGTTTCATTCATTGACCCCGATAGATCTAAAGCAATCATCACATCACGCCCTAATTGCTCGCGTAATTGAGGTTCGCTTAACAGTGTTGGTTTAGCCATTGCGAAGACTAAACAAACCCAAGTTAGTACTAATATAACTGTTTGCCATAAGCGTGGTGTTAACATGCTGGCACCTTCACTGGGTTTTTCGCCAAGTGTATCCATCAGCGATTTAAAGAAGGGCACTTTAATTGCAGTTTGTTTACTTTTATAGGCTTTAGTGAAACGCATGACTAATAGTGGCAAGGGCAGTAATAACAATAACCACGGGTAAGTTAACTCAATTGAAGACATGTTATTGTCCTTTCAATAATGACAATGGAAGAAGGGAGAAAGTATTGTGGTGTCGCTTAATCCAATGTTGGCTTTGTTGTTGTAAACGGGTGATTTCTTCATTGGTTAAATGAATGTTGGGATCATATAAACTGGCGATCCAACGCTGTCCTAGTTCACCTTGCCAGGTGTTGGTTTTGTGTTTCATTAGTTTATCTAGGCGATTTAAGACTGAGCTATCAGCTAGCTTTGCAGATGATGAATCAATGTAAAACAGTACCTGTTTGAGAGTGAAAAAAATCTGCTCAGCGATAGCCTGATTAGCGTCTGCATCCGATTTGTTTTTAGCAGGTGAGGCTATGATCTTTAGTGCACTTAATGCTTCACCACGGTAGCGATTTTTCCAAGCATAACTAAAGGCAATTATCACTAAAACCACTGCACTTAAGGTTAATATTGCGATCATAACCCACCAACCCGTGGGTAAGTTTTCAAAACCTGGCCACCATGAAACGGCATCGGCAGTTTGCACGTCGATAAGCTCTCGCAAAATGTAAGTTGATGGAGGAATGTGTTGCATATTAGGCTCCGATCGCGCGCTTTAGTTGGCTTAAATGGTTACCGTTGGTGCTCAATTCAACTAGCGGTAAATTGTGGCGAGCCATTAAATAGTTTAGCTTTTTAGCGTTTTCTGCCGTTGTGGCTGAGAAGTGTTGATTCACTTTAGAAATTTGCTGTTGCTGATGCAGGCTAAATTGATAGTTGCCATCACCCATTACCCAATCGCCATGGTCTGGGATTGCATGCTCCATCGGATCTGACACTCTTATAGCTAATAAATCATTGCTACGTTGAATATTTTTTAACTTGCTAATGTCATCTTCATTTAACGATAAAAAGTCGCTTAATATGATCACTGTTGATTGGCGTAAGTCGCGTTTAGCTAAGGCAGTTAAGGTCTCTGAAAAGCTTGTTTTATCAACTGAACTTACGTTAAGTGACTGATTTGTTTCGCTTAAATTTTTTAATAGATGTAAAACGTGTTGTTGTCCGCGCATTGGCTCTGACCAAGTATAAGCGTCGGTTTTTTTTATCATCAATCCTATGCGATCTCCTTCACGTAGCACGCGCCATGAAATTAACGCTGCCACTTCTGCAGCGACAACCGATTTCATTGTATCTGTTGATGCAAAGAACATATTCGCGCCTTGATCAACCAATATCACCACGTTGCGATCTTTCTCTTCGCTATATAAACGCACATGCGCTTGCCCTGTTCTGAGCGTAACTTTCCAATCTAAATTACGTATATCATCACCGACTTGATAATGCTTTAGCTCTTCAAAATTTAAACCTCTGCCGCGAAACTGCGAATGATGACGACCCGCCATTTGGCTCTTTGCTTGCCACTTTGGTAACAATCGAAATGAATGGCTCAGCGCCTGCAGTTTTACTAAGCGGCGATAGTTGGCATGCAATCTAGCATCGGATTGCTGTTTTTTTGAATCAAGCGTTGATTTATTCATCGCAAATTATCCAATAAGCACACAATCTAATAAGGTGTTCACGACTTCTTTGCCATCAACATCATCGGCTAATGCGTCATAACTTAAGGTTATGCGGTGAGACAAAACTGAATGTGCAACGCTTCTTACATCATCAGGTAATACATGATCTCGGCCTGCTAACCATGCATGAGCGCGTGCACATTTATCCAGTGCGATTGAAGCGCGCGGGCTTGAACCTGTTTTAATCCATGTTGATAATGGCGAGTCAGGGTATCTTTGAGGGTGACGTGTTGCCATCACTAATGCCACCATATATCTCTCTACCACCTCTGAAACTTTAATTTCACTGACCTGTTTACGTGCTGTTAAAAATTGTTTAGGGTCAATTTTCTGCTGTGCTTTTTTTTCAGTTCCTGTCGTTGATTCTTCTTCTGATCTTACTAAACGAATAATATCTAATTCAGCGTTGTCATCTGGATAATCAACATTCACTTTCATCATGAAGCGATCCATTTGCGCTTCTGGTAACGGATAAGTTCCTTCTTGTTCAACCGGATTTTGAGTCGCTAGTACCATAAATATTTCATCAAGCTGATGGCTAGTATCGCCTACTGTTACTGTGCTTTCAGCCATCGCTTCTAATAAGGCAGCTTGTACTTTGGCTGGTGCTCGATTGATTTCATCAGCCAAAACTAGGTTATTAAACAGCGGGCCTTGCTGAAACGTTAACAGTGGCGTGCCGTTATTATCTTGGTATTGAATGGTGCCAGTAATATCTGAAGGTAGTAAATCTGGAGTGAATTGTACGCGTCCAAAAGTGGCGCTCATAGTATCAGCAAGCGACTTTACAGAGCGTGTCTTTGCTGTGCCTGGTAAGCCTTCTAATAAGACGTGACCTTTTGTGAGCAAACCAATTACTAATGCTTTAATGACATGGGGCTGTCCAATCACTGATTTATCAACTTGATTTATTAAGGCGTTAATATTGTGTAAAGTATTGTTCACTATGTTATCTCCAGATATAGCTTAAGCCATCTTTTACGTTGAATCATCATAAACTATTTCTTTAATACACTCACATAACCAAAGGTTATACACGCTATTCGGTGAATAAATTCTGGTACTCCATATAATCCACTCGTCTAAGAAAAAACTCATAAATTCTTACATTCTTAAATTCTTGATTTCGTAAACAAAAAAATTTATCGGAGTACGTATGGAACAATCATTTAGCTTTAATAAAATCGCTCTATGTTCTGGTTTGTTAGCAGCGACAGCTGTTGCCAATGCCGCAGAAAAACCTAATATCCTTGCCATTTGGGGTGATGATGTTGGTATCTTTAATATCAGCGCTTACAACAACGGCATGATGGGCTACCAAACGCCAAACATCGACCGTATCGCTAATGAAGGTGCATTGTTCACCGACCATTACGGCCAGCAATCATGTACTGCAGGTCGTGCTGCATTCTTAACCGGTCAAGAACCATTCCGTACTGGTTTATTAACGATTGGTATGCCTGGCTCTGATGCGGGTATTCCAGATTGGACTCCAACTATTGCTGATCTACTAAAAGAGCAAGGTTATATGACCGCGCATTTTGGTAAAAACCACATGGGAGACCAAGATAAACATCTTCCTACTGCGCACGGTTTTGATGAATTCTTCGGTAACCTGTACCACTTAAATGCGGAAGAAGAGCCGGAAACATATTACTACCCGACAGATCCTGAGTTCGTTAAAAAATACGGTCCTCGTGGTGTTATTAAATCAACTGCTGATGGCAAGATTGAAGATACAGGCCCAATGACGCGTAAGCGTATGGAAAATGCTGATGAAGAGTTCTTAGAAGAGTCGCTAGCCTTTATGGAAAAAGCGGTAAAAGCTAAAAAGCCTTTCTTTATTTGGCACAACACTACACGTATGCACGTTTGGACTCGCTTACAAGAGAAATACCAAGGTATTTCAGGCATCTCTATCTATGCTGATGGCATGATGGAACATGATGACCATATCGGTGTTTTATTAGATAAAATCGATGAGTTAGGCATTACAGATAACACTATTGTTATCTACTCAACCGATAACGGTGCAGAAACAGTGTCATGGCCTGACGGTGGTGCAACTTTCTTCCATGGTGAAAAAGGTACGACTTTTGAAGGTGGTATGCGTGTTCCTCAGCTAGTTCGCTGGCCTGGTGTGATTGACCCTGGTACTAAAGTTAACGAAATCATGTCTCATAAAGATTGGCTTCCAACATTAATGGCGGCGGCTGGTGATGATAAAGTTGTTGAAAAACTAAAATCTGAAAAAGGCGCTAACTACAACGGCAAAAACTGGCGTGTGCATATGGATGGTTACAACTTCCTACCTTACTTTGAAGGTAAAGAGGAAGAGGGCCCACGTGACGGTATGCTTTATTTCTCAGCGAATGCTGAATTAAACGCGGTTCGTACTGGCGACTTTAAAGTGTCGTTTGCAACACTGG
>NZ_JASJHF010000196.1:0-31197 GCF_033791185.1 Moritella sp.
AAATGGAATGGTACCGGCTACCCTAATGGCTTATCGAGAGAGAATATCCCTCTTTCAGCGCGCATAGTTGCAATTGCAGATGTTTTCGATGCTTTAACTAGCGAGCGCCCCTATAAAAAAGCTTGGTCAATTGAAAAAGCCGCTAAATTAATTAAAGAAGAGTCTGGAAAGCATTTTGATCCGAGTTTAGTCGTTCATTTTTTAAATTTCCTACCTGAATTTGAAGAGATAGCAGACAATAATCGCGATTAATAATACTCTGCAATAGAGAAAATAAAAGTGACTGTATTTTTAAAAAAATCAAATGATACGCGTATTATGTTCGGCTTTATTAGCGTCATATTTCTGCTTGTTGCAATTGGTTTAGCTGGCGTGTTCAACCTCACTAAATTAACCGACGCAATTGAGCGATACGCAAAAGCTGGGCAATTATTAATTGCACTTGATAGTGCACGGCTTTCAGAGCTTATTTATACCCGAGATAGTTTAGAGCAAGATGCAAAAAAAGCGGCGGATAATATTGATATTGTCGTTGCGTTGGTTCAACAGTTTACCAATGACAATGACAATGACACTGAGATAGTCGATACTGAAAAATTATTAATAACCTCTCATCAATATCAAACAACATTTGAAAGTTACGTGCTACTGACTAAGGAATTGCAACAAAAACAAAGTGATATGGCCAGTTCAGCCATATTGGCAAATAACAGTGCCGAAGCTCTGAGCATGCTGCAGCAAAAGTATATCGATTACGATAAGTTGCAAATCATTAATCTTAGGTTCGAAACTGATGCGATAATGAATAATTTAAGACGTGCTTACCAATTAGAGATCCAGCTTGAAGCAATTATCAGTATTAAAAAGGATTTCTTACTCTCACATAAAAAGCATGACCTTGTATCGCTTGGAAAATACCTTCATAAAATAACTTCTCTGACCAAAGCCTTGAAAGAGTCTGTAAAAAATCAGGCCAGTCTCAATACACTGATGCAATTAGAGTCTCAATTAACTAAATTAACAGAGTTTTTTAAACAATTAGACAATATAAATAATTATGCCGACATAACTATCAATACGCCATTAATTATTGCTATAGAAAAACAAGCTTTACTGCTTACGGAACTTGCTTTTGAATTGCGTACTAGCGAACAAAAACTCCTTGATTCAACCTTTGAACTCAGTGATAGAACTCAAAATTTAATGTTAGGACGGTTAGAGTTATCTGAACAAGTTGATGTTTTATTAACTAATATAGGTATCGCGAGGCAGCTTGATAGAGAGTTTTCGATAGCATACGATAAAGAAACACGGCACTTATTGTTTAGCCAAATTCAACAATTATTAATTTTAACAAAAACGAAAGTTAAAGTTATTACGTCATCACTGATAGAGAAAGAGGCACAAAGTGCTTTCAGTGAATTTTTACCTAGTATTGAGCTTTACCTCAATGATTTTTTGAGGTTGGCGAATGTTAAAGAACAACAGTTAGCGTTTAGAAATAAAATGAATGAGTCAGCCCTCATAGCCAATGATATTTTGTCTAACTTTCGTGACTACCGATTTACAGAAATGGTCGATTCACGAAGCTTAGCGAGCAAAATGTCTACTTTATCTATTTTCTTTTTAATCAATATTGTATTACTTGGCTATTTTATTCGTCGCTCGCAAACATCACTCACAAATTTAACTCATCAACTGGGGATTGCCGCTGAGCAAGCTAAAAATGCAGATCAAGCGAAATCCGACTTTTTAGCCAATATGAGCCATGAAATTAGAACCCCAATGAATGCCATTATTGGCATGAGTTATTTAGCACTAGAAACAGACTTGAATCCTAAGCAACGGAATTACATTGGTAAAGTGAATCGTTCAGCCAACGCTTTACTTGGGATCATTAATGACATTTTAGATTTTTCTAAAATAGAGGCGGCTAAGTTAACTATTGAAAATATTGAATTTAATCTTGTGGAAATTTTAGACGATGTGGCAGATACCATCGGCTTACAGGCACAACAACATGGTTTAAAATTACTATTTGATATTGATAACGCTCTCCCAGTTAATTTTATTGGCGACCCATTACGATTAAAGCAAGTATTGGTAAATTTAGGTAATAATGCGGTTAAATTTACTAAAGAAGGGCAAATCAAATTTAGCTTTACCTGCAAAATGAGTGAAAACGATAAAATCGTATTAATTTGTGATGTACAAGATACTGGTATTGGTATGACGCAAGATCAAGCACAAAGCTTATTTGCGGCATTCTCTCAAGCTGACACCTCAACCACCCGAAAATATGGTGGTACAGGTTTAGGCTTGGCGATTTGTAAACAGCTGACACAATTAATGCAAGGCGACATATCGGTAACCAGTGACGTTGGTATCGGTAGTTGTTTTTCATTTTATGTGACACTTGAGCGATCCAAAATATCGCCGCATTGCCCAGATAAAAGAGCAACAGGCTTGGGGCACAATAAAGTCTTAGTTGTTGACGGCAACGAAACGACCAAGCATATGTTAAGTCACCAACTAGATGCCTTAAAGTGTGATGTCACCATGGCATCAGAAGCAGCGAAAACCGTTGAGCAGCAGTTGCTAGGTGCTCATTTGTTATTGGTTGAAGATAATGAAATTAATCAAGAGCTCGTTTATGACATATTAACCAACAAAGGGGTTAACGTAACAATTACCAATAATGGCAAAGAAGCGATTGAATGCTTAACTCATCAAACTTTTGATGGCGTACTTATGGATTGCCAAATGCCACTAATGGATGGTTATGCCGCGACAGAAATAATAAGAATGGATGAAAGGTTACAGTTGTTACCGATTATGGCAATGACCGCAAATATCATGGAAAAAGATTTAGCAAGAGCTAAAGCATGTGGCATGAATGATGTAATTGGTAAGCCAATTAATATTACTGAAATGATGAAGACGCTTGCTAAATGGGTCAATATAAAACAACCGGACGCACTTAAATTCCCAGAGCTTGCAGCTAGTACCGCGCTTACTGTAAAGCATGTTGAAAACGAAATGAACATTACCGGCCTTGATCATGCCATGGGATTATCTTGTGCTAATAATGATATAACCCTTTATTACAAATTACTGGCTAGATTCTCAAGCAAATATGCTAAAAATCATAATGATTTGGCTTTGTCTGAGTTAGATTCTAATGAACAGCAACTCTTTATCCATACTTTAAAAGGTCTTGCAGGAAACTTAGGCTTTTCTACAATCTATCAACTTTGCCAGATCGTCGAAAAGTATAAAGGTACTGAAGAATCAAAAAGTGACCAGTTACATAGTCTTGAAAAAATGTTAGAAGATGCATGTATAAAACTAAAACAATACTTTCAAGAGAATGAGTTTAGCCTTGCAGATGCTCCAATTAACCAAGGTGAAAAGCAAACGCAGAATCGGTTGGTTATAGACAGCATCAAGCAAGCGTTAAGAGCTTCAGATACTGTCGTTATTGATTTAGTAGAAAAGTATTCAGCCGATGAAATCGGCTTATCTATATCTGATTATCAAATGCTAATAGAGTATGTGCATAACTTTGATTTTGATGAGGCACTAACGTTTTTTGATGGTTAGTAATAACGAGTCATATTAGGCAAACTGCTATTATTTATACTGAATATGCTGCGTGTATCACATTTCGTGGTATACGTTATGCCAAGTGACAGGCAAAAGTATGATTTATCACCTCAATCTTAATAGACTGGTACCCATTTAGTGGTATATTTATGTGAATTTGATCGTATCGACTCATTAACTTTAAGTGTATAGATTGAGTCCGTGCGTGGTGACAAAATAAGTCAATAATTAGGTAACTATGATGAACAGATCTCGAAGGCTATTTTTCTTTCTTTAATCGTATGAATGAATATATTCTTAACTGCTCTGAGTGTTATAAAGGGGATGAGCGTGGATAAATCATTACAAACAAGAGTCATAAATTTTAAACATTTATGTTGTCAAAATTTAATTAACGATATTAAAGAAGCGGCGACTTGTGAAGTCCGAAGTGTTTGTCGCTTCGTGTGTCATCGTTGCCCTTGTGCCCCTGAATATATTGATCTTGAAAAGATAAAACTAGCTGGTTTGAGTTCATATACTATCCAGTTAAAAAAAGCAGAAGATGGGCAGTTATTAATTGCTATCACTATGCTGGGTATTGATAACTGGTTGTTAATGAATGACTTACCATTTGTAACGTCATAATTGATAATTGGGATATGGCTGTATATACAGTAGCTAACTGGACTTCACCCCCGATACCAATAAATTATTCAAAACAAAAAAGCCAACCATCCTGAGTCATTAAATACTCAAATCATGTTGGCTTGGTGTTGTTCTTAAATGAATCAGAAACGCTTATTTAGCGGTTAAATAATCCAATACTACTTGGTGGTGGTCTTTTGTCTTAAACTTGCTGTATTCGCCTTCTAGTGGCACAGCTTTTAATGATGCAGAAGTGAATACGTGTTCAACCATACCGAGTTCGTCGATTAAGAAAGAGAGACGGTGGATGCCATCATATTCCTTACCCATGAATTTTTTCAGGCCCCAGATGCCAAAAGCATCTGCGACGGCATGATCAGGATCTGAAAGTAGGCTAAAATTTAATTCATCACGCACACTAAACTTAGTGAGGCGAACGACTTCGTCTGGGCTGATGCCAAGTACTTCTACATTTAACTCTGTTAGCGCTGTGATATTATCACGTAGGCTTTGTGCTTGCGTTGTGCAACCGGGTGTCATTGCTTTTGGATAGAAATAAGCTAAGACTTTTTTGCCTGCGAATGAATCAAGCGAAACACTTTCATTATGTTGATTGAGCAGAGTAAACGATGGTGCTTTATCACCAGATTTTAAAGTTTGCATGGATATGAGTCCTAACTATGAATAAATCGTATGTTGCTATTGTGCGGTAGTTTTTACAGTTCGACAAGGGACTATTGGCAATCAGCATAACGCAGCATAAAGACATTACTAAAATAGTGATAACTAGCATTTAACTAGCATTTAAATAGTATTTAAGGAGATGACAGTGCAAACATTAACTGAGTTGTGGACTCTGCTTAATCGCTTAAACAGATTTAGTTTTAAAGTGAACACTGACAATGAATCGGTCACTGGCTGGCAAGGTGCAGGGCAGGGCTTAATTAAACGCCGTACTAATATGACCTCTATGTCGGAGGATATCGAATCCGGTGCGATTGTCGAAACCATCGAGCGCGGGGATTATTACGTATCTAAAGATCGTAAAGTGTCGATGCATAATCAATATCTGTGGCAGTTCAACGGTGATCACATTCGTTTAACCCATCTTCGCTTTGGCTGGGATAAACCGGTATACCTTTTTGATATTATCGAAAATGAGCAGGGGGCGTTAGTCACCCGTCAGTCACATCAATGTGCGGCAGATAATTACGATGCATCGTTTTTACTCACGCCAGATAGTTTGGAGATGCAGTGGCGTATTCAAGGCCCGCAAAAGCGTGAAGTATTAGATTATATTTATTCGGTGTGATGACCTGAGGTTGGTGATAAAAAGTGGCGGCAGGAAATAGGAAATAGTTGCGGTTAATCGAGCTGATAGACCGCAATGTTTAGCGAATAATAAAATTAAGCGGTGACAACTTTGTTATCGACCATGAACTTATATTCAGCATTTAAGATCATGCACAGTCCGGCGAGTTCCGATTCTAAAATCTCCAAATCGCTGTTAGATTTAGTATTTAAAGTGAAGTGTGCTTTAAGTATATCAGCGTGATCCTCAATGGTTAATATCTCAGAGCGTAGTCCCGCTAAATTGAGATTATTATTGGTAAAGAACAACGTAAACTTCTCAATAATACCAGTGGCATCAGGAATGGTAATATCGACTTCAATGCTATGATCATAACTGATTGGTTCGTGACGTTCGGTGCGCTTCATCATGGTGATTAAGTCGAGCTCTTGACTCTTTAATGGCAAGCTCGATTCAAGTTGGATCATCGCATTCCATTCGCCAGATAACAGCATGATCAAAGTAAATTCATTACCAAAAATAGCCAATTTACTATCCACGATATTACAGCCACAATTACTTACGTGACCGATGAGTTTATGGACAATACCTGGACTGTTGCTGCCAAGGGCGGTGATAACTAAATTTTGCGTCATTTTCTTCCAGGTAAATTAAAGTAAACAGTAGAGCATCATATACCCAAGCAACTTCAAGATGCAACAATCCGCGAGCTTATCAACCAGCATATTGATGTTGGGCGGCATATAACTAAAATATACTTGCGACAACTGACTCCTACTATTACTATGCCACGTGTTTTATCGTTAGTTATAACAAGGCCAATATGTTAACAGGTAATATCGTCGCACTTATCACTCCTATGCTCGACAACGGAGACGTCGATCTTTGCTCCTTACAAGGTTTAGTTGAATATCATATCCAGAGCAATACCACGGCATTAGCAGTGTTGGGTACCACAGGTGAATCTTGTACGTTTAATCAAGATGAGCATGTAGACGTCATCAAAAAAGTACTGGAAATGGCGCAAGGTCGTATCGCGATTATTGCCGGTACCGGATCAAACAGCACCCGTAATGCCATTAAACTCAGTCAAGAATTACATCTGTTGGGTGTGACTGCCGGACTTTGTGTCACGCCTTATTACAATAAGCCAACCCAAGAAGGCTTATATCAGCATTATAAAGCGATTACAGAAGCCTGTGATTTACCTCAGATTTTGTATAATGTACCGAGTCGTACCGGTTGTGACATTAGCGATGAGATCGTGGTTAGATTAGCGGAACTTAATGCTATCATAGGCATCAAAGACGCTACCGGTGATTTAACGCGTTTAACTCGACTTAAACCCTTCCTACCGGATGATTTTTTACTATATAGTGGTGATGATGCAACGGGCTGTGAGTTTATGTTGCAAGGTGGTAATGGGGTTATTTCTGTTACTAGTAATGTCGCTGCCGATGCAATGAGCCGTATGTGTTCGTTTGCATTAGCTGGACAACGCCAAGAAGCGACTGAAATTAATAACAAATTAATGGGTTTACACCAAGATTTATTTGTCGAAGCAAACCCAATTCCGGTAAAATGGGCGTGCAAACAGTTATCTTTGACTGCAACGGCTAATTTACGGTTACCATTAATTGAATTAGATCAGCAATATCATGCTCAAGTGAGTGCGGCACTCGCGCTTGCAGTAGATGCATAAATTTTTGAATTAGGGAATATTAATACTATGACTATGTCATCAACAGGTCACCGCTTGACTGCTGCTAAGCGTTACAGCGTTTTAGCGTGTGCTATTTTAGTCAGTGCTTGTTCAGGAGCAGATACAAGACGTCAGGCCAATCAAGACTTTGAATATTTAAAGCAAACAACAAAACCAGAAATGGTGATTGCAGAAGGGCTTGATGCGCCGTTATACACACAACGTTATAATGTGCCTGAATTAGCACCAGGGACTGAAGATTACCCTGTTGGTGCCGCTGTTGATGTGCGTTCGCCAGTCCAAATATTAGCGTTATCGCCATTAGTACGTGTTGAAGAAGGCAGTGAAAATGTGACTGTTTGGTTTAATAGCCGCAGTTCACAAGACGATGTTTCTTCGCAGGTATGGTCGTTATTAGCCAATTTCTTAGCAGATAAGAAAGTGGCGATAGCTAACTTGGATGAGGCTAATCATACCTTAGAAACAGATTGGTTAATTAACCAAGAAACGTTTGATGAATTTAAAGAAGTATCAGAATACGAACTTAAACAACGCTATAAATTCACCTTATTAACCGTGGCAAGTAAACGTACTGTCGGTTTACAAGTGGACTTGATTGATCACGAAGAGCGTTTAAAAGGTACCAAGGTTGATAATCAATTAAGTAAAGGCGATAGCCGCCGTTTTGCAGTGCAAATGCTCAATCTACTGAGTATCTACTATGAAGTAGACCGTATCGAAGGCCATAACCAAGAAACGGAACAACAAAAAGCATCGAAGCTGAAAATCGATTTTGTTGACCAGCAACACCCTGTTATTACCTTAAGCATCCCATTTGATGATGCTTGGACCTTACTACCTAAGGTATTAAGTAAAGTAGGCATGACGGTTGAAGATCAGGATAAACTTGCTGCTAATATGCTAGTGAGCTTTGACGAACAGTCTGATGAGTTCTGGCTGAACAACAAGGTCACTCGTGTAGAGCTCGAAGAAGATGATTACCGTATTCAGGTCGGTGAGATCAAAGGTCATACGTCAATCGCCTTCTTTGGTGAAAACAAGCAACCTTTGTCTGCTGAAGCCATGAGCCAGTTATTCATTAGCTTGAAAGATGCAGCTGATGCATTACGTGCAGAGAAAGTAGAAGACGAAGAATAGCAGTAAGGCACCTAGGGTGTTAATCATGTAATAACAAAAAGGCCTATGTATCAGTACATAGGCCTTTTTGTTTATAGCGCGTAGCCCTAATTTATTACAGGCTATTTCTCCGTGTCTTTTTTCACATCATCTGGCATTGGGTTTTTGTTGTATTCGTTATGGTATTCATTGTCATATTCTTGCTGCTCGTTGTCATCATCCGGTAGTGCTTTGGCATGTTCACCTGCATCCAGGTGGAAGGTTTTGTTGTATTGGTGTTCAATTTCTTTGGGGATGTGCATTTTCATGTTTGCGGTGTATTTTAGCGTCATGATAGATCCGAGAATGAAACCTAAGGCAACTATAATAATGAGCCAAACCATAAATCCTCCTATTTGTTATTTGCGATTAATTATTAGTATTTGCGATTAATTTGGTGTTGAAACGTTGCTAATAAACTGGGTATAAATCTGTTCTATATTGGCTAAAATAGCCGCTTTACCTTGAATGTTAGCATTGCTAATCGTGTCGGTGAGCAATGCTAATGTGTAAGCTTGTTGCTTTGCTGCTGCGATAGGTAAATAACTTAAATGCCAAGGTTCACGTGATACTCCCCCCAAGTCTTGACGATAAGGGCGATAGAAACCAGAGTCGGCAATATTGTTATCTAACCAAGTAGACAAAGCCGCTAAATAACCACCGGCATCATATTCTTGTGGTATCAGTTGTAGCTGATAACCCTTGGGCAGCGCGCTATAATCACAGACATCAATTTCGGTCCCCCAATGATGACGGCTGGCGCCGGGTAGCATCGACCAACGCAATATCGCGAATACCTTTTGCTCTTCACTAAGTATAGCTGTATCTAGCGGTTGGCTATTATGATCTAAAATGGGTCTTAGGCCGTTAAATTTATTATTCCAAATACTCAGTTGCTGTTCAAAAGAGCGGAAGCTAGAGACCACATCGAGGTTAAATCCTGCTAGTTTGGCACGCGCTTGTAATTGTTCAAATGCAGGTAGCACTTGTTGGTGGATAAGCTTGGACTGTTTATGATGACAATGCGCAGGTAAGGCAATCACATGGTGCTGTGTTTGCCCTGTTAATACAGCAATGTTGATTGATGTGTTAGCTGGCATCGGCTGAACCTACACGGTCGCAGTGGCCGAGGTCACGTTCTGGCGCAATGATGTCACGTACCCGTTGCTTTAAGACTTTTGCTTCGGGGAAGCCGCCATCTTGCTTGCGCTCCCAAATCAGTTGCTGATTGCAATGGATCTCAAAACGACCGCCTGTGTCTGGGTGCAGACTGATTTTACTGATGTCTTCAGCAAAGGTATGCAGGAGCTCTTGCGTTAGCCAAGTCGAGCGCAACATCCAGTTACACTGCCTGCAATAGTAAATATCAATTTCAGCTTTGATCTCTGACACGGTCAAGGTCCTCTTTTTATGACTTATTCTAACGTACGATTAGTTATCCTAGCGCTATTATTGACTTGGGTATATGATTTTGTCGCTTATTTAGGGTACACTTCGGCCTCATTTTCAGCATCGGTTTTTTAAATGTATAGCATTCTATTTCAAAATAATGATTTCTTGGTTATCAACAAGGCAGCGGGCATTGGTTTTCATGATGAAGACGGCGTTGATGGTATTTGTTCTATTGTCAGAAAGGATATTGGCAGATTAGTTTTTCCAGTACACCGTTTAGACAAAGTGACATCAGGATTGTTGTTATTAGCTAAATCATCAGAAGCGGCTGCTAAATTAGCCAAGTTATTTGAATTGCACGAGATCCAAAAATATTACTTGGGTGTGATCGATAGCAAACCAAAGAAAAAACAAGGTTTAGTGAAAGGCGATATGGAACGTTCACGTCGCAGCATGTGGCGTTTAACCAAGACGTTAACTAACCCTGCTGTTACCCAGTTCTTCACGCAAAGCATCGGTGATGGTAAGCGTTTAGTGGTATTAAAACCGCACACAGGTAAGACCCACCAATTACGCGTAGCATTAAACAGCCTGGGTAGCCCTATTTGTGGCGATCCACTGTATCAAAGTGCTGATGCTTGGAAATATGACCGTGCTTACTTACACGCATATTGCTTACAGTTTACTTTAGATGGAGAAGACTTTAGCTTTGTGGCGGATGAACTTAGCGGTAAAGAGTTTGAAACAGCGGCATGTAAAGAAGCATTAGTTGCTTATGCACAGCCAGAGACTTTGGCTTGGCCAAAAGTATAATACCAATGCCAAAAATTAAGTGAACAAAATGATATTGCTCCTGCAAACCGCTCAAGACATCCCTGTTCGCTTAGACAAGGCCATCCATGGCCATGTATGTTTGCGATAGCAATAGCATTTTTTACACCGTTATTTATAGGAATTGGTATAAGTATCACTATACGAATACTTAGAGCATAAAAAAACGCCCAACGTAGGACTCTTTCGAGTAATGCGTTGGGCGTTTTTGTTAACGACGTTTGGCTATCGTCTTATTCAAATTAGAATAAGTCAGCAATCATCGCTTCTAGTTTATTTTGGTCAATAGCGAAGTTACGGATACCTTCAGCTAGTTTTTCAACTGCCATTGGATCTTGGCTGTGATCCCAACGGAATGCCGCTTCTGTTAGTTTCGCTTTCGGTGCTACTGCATCTGCTTCTGAGAATAACGCTTGTACAACAGGCTCTGAAGAGTTTTGTAGTTCTTCTAATAGCTGTGGTGCAATTGTTAGACGGTCACAACCAGCAAGAGCAAGAATTTCACCTGTGTTACGGAAGCTTGCGCCCATCACAACAGTGTTATAACCCGATGCTTTGTAGTAGTTGTAGATAGTGCTTACCGAGATAACGCCTGGATCGTTAGCGCCTTGGTATGTTTCGCCTGTTTTGGCTTTATGCCAATCCATGATACGGCCAACGAAAGGTGAGATTAGGTATACGCCTGCTTCTGCACATGCTTGTGCTTGTGCGAAAGAGAATAATAGCGTTAGGTTACAGTTGATGCCCATTGCTTCAAGCTGTTCTGCTGCGCGGATACCTTCCCAAGTCGAAGCCAGTTTGATCAGAATGTTTTCTTTCTCAATACCCACTTCTTTATAAAGTTCGATTAGTAGTAGCGCTTGTTTAACACTTGCTTCAGTGTTGTAAGAAAGACGCGCGTCAACTTCTGTAGAGATGCGACCTGGAATAGTCGTTAAGATCTCTTTACCAATTAATACCGCTAGTTTGTCACATGCTAGTGCAACTTGTGCTTCTGGCGCTGCATTTTCTTTAGCATAGGCAATTGCTTGCGCTACTAGTGGTTGGTAAGTTGGTAATGCAGCTGCCTTTAGGATAAGTGATGGATTCGTCGTCGCATCTTGAGGCTGGTATAATTTAATTGCATCCACATCGCCTGTATCTGCAACAATAGTGGTTAATTTACTTAGCTGTTCTAACTGATTACTCATTATTTTATGTCCACAATTATATTATTGATCGGTGTAAGGGCTTACCGTTAACTATCATAAATATTGCTTGTAATGTCAATATTATAAAACCAGACTTCTTTGGAATTCTAGTTTTAGTGAAATATCGGTAATTTCTGAACAGTATCTTAGCACGACTTTCACTTGAAAGTATGTAGACTTTCATCACGTTTTGTAGACAAAATATTACTTGCAATCACATTCTGCTGCGGTATGTTGTTTATATATAATAAATAGGATATACGAGCAACCTAATGGAAAAAGATACCTTAAATAATGTGCATATTTGTTCTGAACAAGTATTAATGACACCTGCCGAGTTAAAAGTTAAATTACCTATTTCAAATCATGCGCTTGGTTATATACAAGCGGCCCGTGAAACGATTGCTAACATTATCGCTGGTAAAGATAAGCGCTTGTTAGTGGTGTGTGGCCCTTGCTCAATCCATGATGATAAAGCGGCGTTAGAATATGCCCACCAATTAAAAGCACTACATGACGAGTTGGGTGACTCTCTTTATATCGTGATGCGGGTGTATTTTGAAAAACCACGTACCACAGTTGGTTGGAAAGGCGCAATTAATGACCCACACATGGATGGTTCATTTGATGTTGAAACGGGATTAATCAATGCGCGTAAATTATTAATTACCTTAGCGGAAATGGAAATTCCCACCGCAACGGAAGCGCTTGATCCAATTAGCCCACAATATCTTGCCGAGTTATTTTCTTGGTCTGCAATTGGCGCGCGTACCACTGAATCACAAACTCACCGTGAAATGGCTTCAGGTCTGTCAATGCCAGTCGGTTTTAAAAATGGTACTGATGGTAGTTTATCAACCGCAATCAATGCGATGCAATCTGCGTCTCATTCACATCGCTTCATGGGTATTAACCAAGAAGGTCAGGTGGCACTGCTGCAAACCCAAGGTAATCCAGACGGTCACGTTATTTTACGTGGTGGTAAGCAACCTAACTATGATTCAGTTGCCGTTGCATTAGCAGAGCAAGATATGATTAAAGCAGGCTTACGCCCAAGCTTGATGGTTGATTGCAGCCATGCTAATTCAAATAAAAACCATGAACTACAACCACTGGTGGCTAAGAATGTGATCCATCAGATCCAAGAAGGTAATAATTCGATTATTGGTGTGATGATTGAAAGTCACCTCAATGGCGGTAACCAATCGTCAGAGCAACCAATTGCGGATATGGCATACGGTGTCTCTGTGACTGACGCATGTATTGATTGGGCAACGACGGACACGCTGTTACGTGAAACGGCTGCAGAACTCAGCAGCTGCTTAAGCAAAAGAACATAGTCTATATAAAACGAAGCAGCATATATATCAAGGACGTCATAAGGTGAATGGTCAGTGAAACTCGATCCGTTAGGTAAATTAAGAGACAAAATCGATGATGTTGACCAGCAGTTGGTTGACTTACTCGCACAGCGTATAGCCTTAGTGGCGGAAGTTGGCGAGATAAAGAGTGAGCACGGCTTACCTATTTATGTGCCAGAACGTGAAACGGCTATGTTGGAAAAGAGACGCGAGGAAGCCGAAAGTAAAGGGGTACCTGGTGATCTGATTGAAGACGTATTACGTCGTGTTATGCGTGAGTCGTATGCATCTGAAAAAGATTCCGGTTTCAAAACAGTAAAACCCGATCTTGGTCGTATCGTCGTCATTGGTGGTGCTGGTAAGCTGGGCATGTTGTTTGTGCGAATGTTCCGCCTATCTGGTTATCAAGTTGATATTCTAGAGCAGGGTGACTGGAATAACGCCGATGCGCTATTTGCTAATGCAGGGCTAGTGGTGGTATCGGTACCAATTAATCTAACCGAAACTATTATTGCTAAGTTAGGCCGTTTACCAAAAGATTGTGTCTTGGCGGATATCACCAGTATTAAGAATAAACCACTGCAAGCTATGCTCAATACTCACCAAGGTCCGGTGGTCGGGTTACACCCGATGTTTGGTCCTGACGTCGGTAATTTGGCCAAGCAAGTGATTGTTTGCTGTGATGGCCGTGGTAAAGACCAGTATCAGTGGTTGTTAGAGCAAATGCAGATCTGGGGTGCGCGTATTTATGACGTTGACGCCAAGCAGCATGATGAAGCGATGACGCTGATCCAAGCATTACGTCATTTTACGACGTTTGTTTATGGCGCGCATTTAGCTGAAGAAAACCCCGATATCCAGCAATTACTGGATCTGAGCTCACCGATTTATCGCTTAGAGTTAGCCATGGTCGGGCGTCTGTTTGCACAGGACCCAACCTTGTATGCAGATATTATTTTAGCCTCGGACAATAACATTGCCATGATCCGCCGTTATGCCGAGCGTTTCATGCAAGCGGCTGACATGTTAGAGCGTAAAGATAAAGATGGCTTTATTGAGTCGTTTGAAACGGTATCTGATTGGTTTGGTGATTATTCAACCCAGTTCTTGCAAGAAAGCCGTAACTTGTTATTACAAGCGAATGATAATCGACAGTTTTTTGGTGTCGAAAACTAATTAACGAATGTAACTAATCTAGCAAATAGCTGAAATAAAAAGAGCATCATCAGGATGCTCTTTTTATAGCTGAATAACGACTCATAATATGTCGTTAGCAGTTATTTTGATTTGTAGTCGCTGTGGCAAGATTTACAGTTTTTAGCTGTTTGGCCAAATGCTTTTTTAATTGCGCCGCGGTTACCTTCTTTTGCGACAGTGGCTAAATTTTGTGCGTCTTGACTAAATTGACTAAATTTAGCTTCAAAGCCATCGGCATCAGTCCAGATTGCCGCTTTTGCTTTGGTATCTCCAGTTTGGCTGTCACTGCTAATAAAGCCGTGTTGTGCCATTGGAATTAACTGCGCAAGTTGCTCAGCGCGTAGTTGGAACTGTGCGTCATCCCAATCTTTCTTGCCTTTCACCATGTCAGCCATGTCTGAAAAGTTAATCGCGATCATCGTTAATGCTGATTGGCGATATTCAATATCGGTTTCAGGCTTATCAAACGTGGCAGCATGTAGTGTTGTGCACATCATTAATGATGTAAGACCCGCTAATTTTAGTGTTTTGCTCCAGAACATTTTGCTTACTTCCTTTTTATGTTGGTTTAGTTATGGGTTTGTAATCGATTATATGCTTGATAGTAAACTATTTTTAGGTGTGGTTAAATGTGATGCATTGCATTATTTAGCAAAAAATTGTGTGTTAAATTAGCTCGTTCACCTAGACAGTATTGATTAGCTAAGGAAGGCATAATGCGAGCAGGCCACATCATGGAACGATCACATCTATCATTTCGGCATATTGGCATATCGCGCACGCTATTTTTAATTTGTTTACTTTATTTACTTTCGGCGGTGACAATACAAGCCCGTCAATTGCGAGTCGCCGTTTCGGCATTGGATTCAGGTGCGGTGGTCGAACGCGTACAAGCGGGTATGCACTCTGAACTAACGCGACAAGGTTATATCACCGGCAGCAATCTAATTTGGGTTGATAACAATAAGCCCCAAGTGCCGGACGTGAATGTCACTATCTCAATGTCTGGAAATAGCCCTTTTATTAGCTTAGTCAATCAACAAGGCTCATCGACCGACATTCTCTTTGATGAAACTCATCTTGATGAGGATGGCAATGTTGATTTAATGGAATACTATGAAGTTAACTTTATTAACAAGCTATTACCAGGTATCAATACGCTAGGAGTCATTGTCGATAGCGAGGTAACGGACATTAGTCAAATGGAGCAGTTTCTAACTGAGCAAAAACAAAAAGGTGTGCAGGTGATTTATCACTACATTGGTGATAGCAGTGAGCTAAGATCTGCCAGTCGTGCTTTAGTGCTTCAAGTGGATGCGATTTATTTACCTTGCCATATTACAGATATGCCCGATCTCAATCATGTAGTGATGGTTGCTGAGCGAAATAATGTCGCGCTTATTGGTGAAGACCATGGCAGCATTAATAAAGGTATTTTTGCCGTTTACAACATAGATTACGTACAAGTGGGTCGAGATACTGCTGATTTATTGGTACGTTTAGCCGCTGGTGGTGACAGTTTTAATTATGATAATCACCTTGCGCTACCAGTTCTTTCTATTAATTTGGATGCTGCTGTAAGAATGGGCGTGGAATTATCCAGCGAAGTTATCGATAAAGCTAAATATATTATTGAATGATAAATAGGCCTGTTAGTGTCCATGACGGATTTTAGCGAGGGATTAAACCACCTTCGACCTCTGATTTAACCGCATTTAGGTAATTTTTGTCATTATATTCAATTTTTTTTTAATAAATTCATTTTTCTGCTTGAAGCGTTCAATTTCGTCCCCATATTTATTTTCAATCGCAGAGATAACCTTGCTAGGTGCAGGTTATCAGTGACGGAAAAAGTATTTTAATAGACTTGAAATAACTTTAACTGCCACCATCTATTCTGTATCAAATTTGTAAATAAAGTATTTATTGGAGAATAACGACTATGGGTAAAATCATTGGTATCGATTTAGGTACAACTAACTCTTGTGTATCAATCTTAGATGGCGACACTGCTCGCGTAATCGAGAATGCTGAAGGTGATCGTACTACCCCGTCAATCATCGCTTATAGCGCAGATGGTGAAACTTTAGTTGGTCAGCCTGCAAAACGTCAAGCGGTAACTAACCCTGAAAACACTTTGTTTGCAATCAAGCGTATGATCGGTCGTCGTTTTGAAGATGAAGAGATCCAACGTGATATTAAAATCATGCCTTTCAAAATTGTTAAAGCTGACAATGGTGATGCATGGGTTGAAGCGAAAGGCCAAAAAATGGCTCCGCCACAAGTTTCTGCTGAAGTTTTGAAAAAAATGAAAAAAACAGCAGAAGACTATCTTGGTGAAGCAGTAACTGAAGCTGTAATTACAGTTCCTGCATACTTCAACGATTCACAACGTCAAGCAACGAAAGATGCTGGTCGTATTGCTGGTCTTGAAGTTAAACGTATCATCAATGAACCAACTGCTGCTGCATTCGCATATGGCGTAAACACAGCTAAAGGCGATAGCGTTGTTGCTGTATACGACCTTGGTGGTGGTACATTCGATATCTCTATCATCGAAATTGATGAAGTAGATGGCGAAAAGACGTTTGAAGTATTAGCAACTAACGGTGATACTCACCTAGGTGGCGAAGATTTCGATACACGTCTAATCAACTACTTAGTAGAAGAATTCAAAAAAGAACAAAAATTCGACCTAACTAACGATCCGCTAGCGATGCAACGTCTTAAAGAAGCTGCAGAAAAAGCGAAAATCGAACTGTCTTCAGCACAACAAACAGATGTAAACCTACCTTACATCACAGCTGATGCATCAGGTCCTAAACATTTAAACATCAAAGTTACACGTGCTAAATTAGAATCTCTTGTAGAAGACCTAGTTAAAGCAACGATGGAACCACTACGTATTGCATTACAAGATGCTGACCTAGCTGTTGGTGATATCAACGATATCATCCTAGTTGGTGGTCAAACTCGTATGCCTATGGTTCAAGCGGCTGTTACTGAATTCTTCGGTAAAGAAGCGCGTAAAGACGTTAACCCTGATGAAGCAGTTGCAATGGGCGCCGCGATTCAAGGTGCGGTACTTTCTGGCGACAAAACAGACGTACTTCTTCTAGACGTTACACCTCTATCTCTAGGTATTGAGACTATGGGTGGTGTTATGACTAAGCTTATCGAGAAAAATACAACTATCCCGACTAAAGCGTCACAAACATTCTCAACAGCTGAAGATAACCAAGCTGCTGTAACTGTTCACGCAATCCAAGGTGAGCGTAAACGTGCTGCAGACAACAAATCACTAGGTCAATTCAACCTAGAAGGTATCCGTCCTGCACAACGTGGTATTCCACAAATCGAAGTTGCTTTCGATATCGATGCTGATGGTATCTTACACGTATCTGCTACTGATAAAGATACGGGTAAAGAACAAAAAATCACAATCCAAGCGTCTTCTGGTCTTTCTGATGAAGAAGTAGAAGCAATGGTACGTGATGCTGAAGCAAACTCTGCTGAAGATGCTAAATTCGAAGAGCTAGTACAAGCACGTAACCAAGCTGATGCAATGGTTCACGGTACGCGTAAGCAAATCGAAGAAGCTGGCGAAGCACTACCTGCTGATGAAAAAGAAAAAATTGAAGCTGCTATTGTTGAACTAGAAGCTGCAATTAAAGGCGAAGACAAAGAAGCGATTGAAGCAAAAACTCAAACGTTGATGGAAGCCGCTCAAAAATTAATGGAAATTGCTCAACAGAAAGCTCAAGCACAACAAGCTGGCGCTGAAGCCGGTGCAGAACAGCCACAAGAGAAAGATGTAGCTGGTGATGTTGTTGACGCTGAGTTCGAAGAAGTGAAAGACGACAAAAAATAATAACGCCTAAGTTATTAGTTTTTAAATAGCAAAGGCGTTGGTGCTGCACCAACGCCTTTCGTGTATCTAAATTATTTCAATTTAAGCTGATTATTATTATGTCAAAACGCGATTATTATGAAGTGCTAGGTGTATCACGCGACGCTAGCGAAAAAGATGTTAAGAAAGCCTACAAACGCCTTGCTATGAAGTATCACCCTGATAGAACCAAGGGTGATAAAGGCATGGAAGAGCAATTTAAAGAAGTTAAAGAAGCCTACGAAGTGCTGAATGACTCTCAGAAAAAAGCTGCTTATGATCAATATGGTCATGCGGGCGTAAATCAGCAAGGTGGTCACGGTGGTCAAGGTGACTTCGGTGATATCTTTGGTGATGTATTTGGTGACATCTTTGGTGGCGGTGGTGGCCGTGGTCGCCAACAGCGTGCAGCACGTGGTAGTGATCTGCGTTATAACATGGAACTTACCCTTGAAGAAGCGGTTCGTGGCGTCAGCAAAACGATCCGTATTCCTAGCCAGTGCCATTGTGAAGTGTGTAATGGTTCAGGTGCTAAATCAGGTAGTAAAGCAGCAACTTGTAGTACTTGTCATGGCCAAGGCCAAGTGCAAATGCGTCAAGGTTTCTTTGCAGTAAACCAAGCATGTCCTACGTGTCATGGTAAAGGTAAAATTATTAAAGATCCTTGCCGTAAGTGTCACGGTGAAGGCCGTTACGAGCGTAGCAAAGATCTAAAAGTAACCATCCCAGCGGGTGTTGATACTGGTGATCGTATTCGTCTAACGGGTGAAGGTGAAGCTGGCGATGTCGGCGCTCCTGCAGGTGATCTTTATGTTCAAGTGAGTGTGCGTCAACATGCTATCTTTGAACGTGACGGCAGCAACCTTTATTGTGAAGTGCCTATTAGCTTTACGTATGCAGCGGTTGGTGGAGAAATCGAAGTTCCGACTTTAGATGGTCGCGTTAAATTAAAAGTACCTGCTGAAACGCAAACTGGTCGTATGTTCCGTTTACGCGGTAAAGGCGTGAAGTCAGTTCGTGGCGGTGCGACCGGTGATCTACTGTGTAAAGTAACACTCGAAACGCCTGTAAAACTAAATGCAGAGCAAAAAGATTTGCTACAACAGTTTGATGCATCATTAAATAATGCATCAGCAAAGAAACATAAGCCGAAGTCAGAAGGTTTCTTTGACGGCGTAAAAAGTTTTTTTGATGATCTAACTAAATAATCTATTTCAATTCTTTAGCTATTTTAAGCCGTGGTGTTAACCGCGGCTTTTTTATGTCTGCTGCTTATTCCCCCCGGCTTATTAACAACTTTTATACCACTTAATGGTAGTAAATTGTGGATGTGTGATTGATTACACAGATATAACTCAGCCCAATACCATTATGCTGATTAAACTATTAATATTAATAATTTATAAAATTATCATCTATTAATTTACTGTTATTTAACGGTTATGGAGATTGAATGTATTACGGTTTTGATATTGGCGGTACCAAGATAGAGTTTTCGGTATATAACGCAGCGCTAGAATGTGTTTTTAATGAGCGGATACCCGCACCTACCGAAGATTATGAAGAATTGTTAGACGCACTCGATACATTTATTTTTAACGCCGATGAGCAGTTTGATTGTAAAGGCATGGTGGGTATCGGTTACCCAGGTGTTATGGATACTGAAACGAATACATTAATTTGTTCTAATCTACCCAGCTTACATGGACAAAATTTGCAGGCTGATTTACAAAAACGCATTAGCCGTGATGTGAAAGTGCAAAATGATGCAAACTGTTTTGCACTGTCAGAATGTTTCAAAGGTGCAGCTGAAAATGCCGATATTGCTATTGCTGTAACGCTAGGAACGGGAGTCGGTGGCGCAATCTGTATTAATAAAACCATCTTGTCTGGGCATAATTTTGGTGCTGGTGAGTTTGGTCATATGGCTATTCCGGGCACTATGCTACAGCGTTATCCTGAATTACCTGTTACCCATTGTGGTTGTGGTGGGCATTCTTGTCTAGAAACCTATTGCTCTGGTACTGGTCTAGCGGCGTTATATAAACATTACAAAGTTCATATGACGGGTTCATGCACTGAAGAACAGGCGTTAAAAGGTCCTGCGATTATCGCTGCATATGAAGCGCAAGAACCGGTAGCAGTAAAAACTATTACGGTATTTTTAGATATTTTAGCGGCAGCATTGGGCAGCCTCATCATGATCCTTGATCCGAATGTTGTGGTGTTTGGTGGCGGCTTGGCGCGTTTTGAAGCTTTGTATTCTAAGTTACCTGAAAAAATAACCGCTTATGTATTGAATAACATGAAATTACCGCAGTTGAAACAAGCTGAATTTGGTGGTGAAGGTGGCGTTCGTGGTGCGGCGTTACTGAATTATAAATAGTCATTTTAGTATTGTTTGACGGGTGAATCGTAATTAGGGAAAAAAGTTTTTATTTTCTCCCTTGTTTTTATATAAATCGCCCATACCTAGTTATTTAAGCAGCACAGTAACTGTGTTTATCATTAAGAATTATGGAAGTTTAATTATGTCTGAATTTGCAACAAGTGAACAAAAAGGTAGTTACGGTATTGGTCTTCAAATGGGTCAGCAGCTTGCTGCTAACCCTTTCGAAGGTCTAGACATTTCAGCTGTTCAAGCTGGTCTTGCAGACGCGTTCGCTGGTGCAGAAAGCAAAGTTAGCAACGAAGAGCTAAACCAAGCTTTCCAACTAATCCATGAAAAACTAGAAGCAGAAAAAGCAGAGAAATCAAAAATCTTCGCAGCTGAAGGTGAAAAATTCCTAACTGCAAACGCAGAGCGTGAAGAAGTTACTGTAACTGAATCTGGTTTACAGTACGAAGTTATCGCACGCGGTGACATCGAGCAAAAACCTACTGCAGAATCAACAGTACGTGTTCATTACCATGGCACACTAACAGACGGTACTATCTTTGATAGCTCTGTTGAACGTGGTCAACCTGCTGAATTCCCAGTTGGCGGCGTAATCGCTGGTTGGACTGAAGCACTACAACTAATGAACGTTGGTGATAAACTTAAATTAGCTATCCCACACACACTTGCTTATGGCGAACAGGGCGCAGGCGCTGCAATCGGTCCATTCCAAGCACTAGTATTTGAAGTAGAACTATTAGACATCATCTAATCAGTCCTATTCCAGACTAGCGAAACGTCTTGCTCATAGTGATATGGGCAAGGCGTTTTTTTATACCTAAAATAAGCGTTTTATGGGCATCCCATAGACATAAATTGTGATACGGCACTACCTAAAAAGATATAAATTAATCGCGCCGGAGAGATAGTTACTGCCTCGCTATTATTATTTAGGTAAGATGAATGTTGATTTAGATCAATTTATGGATAATGAGTAATGGCAACGTATAACGATTTTAATTGGAAATATGTAGTAGCGTTTTTAATTGTATTTTTAACAATACCGATGATGCACCTGTGGGCTGGCCTATTTGGTATCTTCGGTTAATTGCTAATACTCAGTATTATAAACCCGCATTCTAGTACTCAGAATCGCGGGTTTTTTTATACCTAAAAATATAGTAAGTTAGCATTGTTGATGTGTTTCGAGGAATGTTATCATCAGAGTACTTTAACTATTTGATTATGATAAACACAGGGAGAAACCTAGATGGGACAAGCAGTAAGAATTGCAGTGATGGGTTGTAATGGCCGTATGGGCCGTACAATTTTAGAGGCCATTCAAGATAGTGATGGCGCGGCTGTTGTTGGCGCAGCAATCGAACGTCCTGAGTGCAACTTCTTGGGCGCTGATGTGGGTGAATTAGCCGGTTTAGGTTCACTCGGTGTTAAGGTTGTTAGCAGTCTTGCTGAAGTGGCTGACGATTTTGATGTGATTGTCGATTTTACTGCGATAGATGCAACATTGAAACACCTTGAGTTTGCTGTGGCGAACGGTAAGAAAATAGTTATTGGTACCACTGGCTTTAGTGACGAACAAAAACAACTGATTCATGCTGCGGGTAAGAGCACAGGCGTGGTCTTTGCGCCAAACATGAGTGTTGGTGTTAATGTTATGTTTAAGTTGTTAGAAATGGCTGCTAAGGTGATGGGCGATTATACCGATATTGAAATCATCGAAGGTCATCATCGCCATAAAGTTGATTCGCCTTCAGGCACCGCTTTAGGTATGGGTGAAGTGATCGCTGATACGCTCGGCCGTGATTTGAAAAAAGTCGCGGTTTATGGTCGTGAAGGTTTTACTGGTGAGAGAGAGCGCGAAACCATTGGTTTTTCTACTATTCGCGCGGGTGATCTAGTCGGAGAACACACAGCTATGTTTGCTGATATTGGTGAACGCATTGAGATCACCCATAAAGCGTCGAGCCGGATGACTTTTGCCAAAGGGGCGATACGTGCCTCTGTCTGGGTCTTTAACAAGGAACAAGGCTTGTACACAATGCAAGATGTGCTTGAACTTAATGCTTAAGATCACACTATAAAACAAAACAGTTGCGTAACATTTATTTTATCTGTACTATGCGCGGAATTTGCCAAAATTTAGTAATTCAGAGGCAGTTTGTTTGGGTCTCGAATTACTATGCTGTGTACAGCCTGGGGTAAATAGTTGATTTATTTTATTATTTTTCTATCTATTTTTTGGAGGTTGTCTTGAGTAATATCGCCTTGTTGGTGTTGGAAGACGGAACAGTTTTCCGTGGTGTGTCTATCGGTGCAGAAGGTCATTCGGTAGGTGAAGTGGTTTTTAATACTTCAATGACTGGTTATCAAGAAATATTAACCGATCCTTCCTATTCTCGCCAAATCGTTACTCTTACTTACCCACACATCGGAAATACCGGTACCAATGATGAAGATGCAGAGTCTTCAGAAGTTCATGCTTGTGGACTAATCATTCGAGATCTTCCCCTAGTTACTTCTAACTTCCGTAATCAACAATCACTTACTGACTACCTAAAAGAACGTAATGTTGTTGGTATCGCTGATATCGATACGCGTAAACTTACACGTCTATTACGTGAAAAGGGTGCTCAAGCGGGTTGTATCATCGCAGGTGAAAGCCTAGATGAAGCGAAAGCATTAGAACTTGCTAAAGCATTCCCAGGCCTTAAAGGCATGGATTTAGCGAAAGAAGTAACAGTGAAAGAGTCATACCAATGGAAACAAGGTAGCTGGACGTTAACAGGTGGTTTACCTGCAGACGCAACAGACTCTCGCTTCCATGTTGTTGCTTATGATTATGGTGTTAAACGCAATATCTTACGCATGCTAGTTGACCGTGATTGCCGCCTAACGGTAGTACCTGCGCAAGCAACGGCGAAAGAAGTATTAGCGTTAAATCCAGATGGTATTTTCTTATCTAACGGCCCTGGTGACCCAGAACCGTGTGATTATGCAATCACTGCCATTAAAGAAATTTTGGCTACAGATATTCCAGTATTTGGTATTTGTTTAGGTCACCAATTACTTGCGTTAGCAAGTGGTGCTAAAACATTAAAAATGAAGTTCGGTCATCACGGTGCTAACCACCCTGTAAAAGACATGGAGCGTGGCGTAGTAATGATTACGGCGCAGAACCATGGTTTCGCCGTTGATCAAACAACATTACCTGAAAATCTAGTGATGACGCATAAGTCATTATTTGATGACTCTTTACAAGGTATTCATCGTACTGATAAAGCCGCATTTAGCTTCCAGGGTCACCCTGAAGCAAGTCCTGGTCCACACGATGCCGCACCCCTTTTCGATCACTTTATAGAGTTGATGGAAAAGAGTATGGAAAAAAGCAAAGCCTAAGCCTAAGCCTGATATCGAGTAGAGAATTAAACTATGCCAAAACGTAATGATATAAAAAGTATTCTAATCTTGGGCGCAGGTCCTATCGTAATCGGTCAAGCGTGTGAGTTTGACTATTCCGGTGCTCAAGCTTGTAAAGCACTTCGCGAAGAAGGCTACCGAGTTATTCTCGTTAACTCTAACCCAGCTACCATTATGACTGACCCTGAAATGGCGGACGCGACTTACATCGAGCCGATCCACTGGGAAGTTGTACGTAACATTATCGAAAAAGAACGTCCAGATGCGGTATTACCGACGATGGGTGGTCAAACAGCATTAAACTGTGCACTTGAGCTAGAAAGCAACGGTGTATTAGCGGAATTTGGTGTTGAACTGATTGGTGCTACTGCTGATGCAATCGACAAAGCGGAAGACCGCAGTCGTTTTGATAAAGCAATGAAAGCAATTGGTCTTGAGACGCCACGTGCAGGTATTGCCCATACTATTGAAGAAGCTAAAGGCGTACTGGCTGAAGTTGGTTTCCCATGTATTATTCGTCCATCGTTCACTATGGGTGGCACGGGTGGCGGTATCGCTTACAACATGGAAGAGTTCATCGACATTTGTACGTTAGGTCTAGACCTTTCGCCAACAACTGAATTATTGATCGATGAATCACTAATCGGTTGGAAAGAGTACGAGACTGAAGTTGTACGTGATAAAAACGACAACTGCATTATCGTATGTACCATTGAAAACTTCGACCCAATGGGCATCCACACGGGTGACTCAATTACGGTTGCACCAGCACAAACATTAACGGATAAAGAATACCAAATCATGCGTAATGCATCGATGGCTGTGCTACGTGAAATTGGTGTTGAAACCGGTGGTTCAAACGTACAGTTTGGTATCAATCCTGAAGATGGCCGTATGGTTATCATCGAGATGAACCCACGTGTATCTCGTTCATCTGCACTTGCATCAAAAGCAACTGGTTTCCCAATTGCTAAAATTGCGGCAAAACTAGCGGTAGGTTACACACTAGACGAATTATCAAATGACATTACTGGCGGCGCAACGCCAGCATCATTTGAACCAACGCTTGATTACGTTGTGACTAAGCTGCCACGCTTTAACTTCGAAAAATTTGCTGGCGCGAACGACCGTTTAACGACACAGATGAAATCTGTTGGTGAAGTAATGGCAATTGGCCGTAACTTCCAAGAGTCGCTGCAAAAAGCATTACGCGGTTTAGAAATTGGCAAAAATGGCTTAGACCCAGAAGTTAATCTAGACGATGATACTGCAACGGCTAAAATCCGTCATGAATTAATGGAAGCTGGCGCAGAGCGTATCTTCTATATTGCTGACGCGTTCCGTAGCGGCATGACTTGTGATGATATTTATGCAATTACCCGTGTTGATCACTGGTTCTTGGTACAAATTGAAGACATCGTTAAAGCAGAAGCTAACGTAAGTAAAATAGGCTTGTCAGGCTTAGATGAAACAGTATTACGTCAACTTAAGCGTAAAGGTTTCTCTGATTTACGTCTGTCTAAATTGGCTGGTGTAAGCGAAAACGAAGTACGTAAATTACGTCATCGTTTAGACATTTTACCAGTGTACAAACGTGTTGATACTTGCGCGGCTGAATTCTCAAGCGACACGGCTTACATGTATTCTACCTACGATGAAGAATGTGAAGCAGCACCAACGAATAATGATAAAATCATGATCATTGGTGGCGGTCCTAACCGTATTGGTCAAGGTATCGAATTCGATTACTGCTGTGTACACGCGGCATTAGCAATGCGTGAAGACGGCTACGAAACTATCATGGTTAACTGTAACCCTGAAACTGTTTCAACAGATTACGATACATCAGATCGCCTATACTTCGAACCTATTACGCTAGAAGATGTATTAGAAATCGTCCGTGTAGAAAAGCCGAAAGGCGTGATCGTTCAGTACGGTGGTCAAACGCCACTTAAACTAGCACGTGAATTAGAAGCCGCTGGCGTACCCATCATTGGTACTTCACCGGATGCGATTGACCGTTCAGAAGATCGTGAACGTTTCCAACAAGCGGTTGACCGTTTAGGCCTACTACAGCCTGACAATGCAACGGTAACAACGACTGAGCAAGCGGTTATCTCTGCTGAATCTATCGGTTATCCGTTAGTTGTTCGTCCATCATATGTACTTGGTGGCCGTGCAATGGAGATTGTATATGACGAAGTTGATTTACGTCGTTACTTTAAAGAAGCGGTAAGTGTTTCTAACGAATCACCAGTACTACTTGACCGTTTCCTAGATAACGCTATCGAGCTTGACGTTGATGCAATCTGTGATGGTAAAGATGTTGTTATTGGTGGCATCATGGAGCACATCGAACAAGCGGGTGTTCACTCAGGTGACTCAGGTTGCTCATTACCTCCTTATTCATTAAGCCCTGAAATTCTAGACGTTATGCGTGGCCAAGTGCGTGCATTAGCATTAGAGTTAGGTGTTATTGGTCTAATGAATACCCAGTTCGCGGTTAAAGATAACGAAGTTTACTTAATTGAAGTTAACCCGCGTGCTGCACGTACTGTACCTTTTGTTTCAAAAGCAACAGGTGTACAACTTGCGAAAGTTGCTGCGCGTGTAATGGCTGGCCAAACGTTAGCTGAACTTGGTTTCACAGAAGAAGTTATTCCACCGTACTACTCTGTTAAAGAAGTGGTATTACCATTTGCTAAGTTCCCAGGTTCAGATCCGTTATTAGGCCCTGAAATGCGTTCAACTGGTGAAGTGATGGGCGTGGGTGATACCTTCGCTGAAGCTTATGCTAAAGCGCAGCTTGGTGCTTCTGCTGAAGTAGCGAAGAGTGGTCGTGCACTTATTTCTGTTCGTCATGGCGATAAGAAACGAGCTGCTGAATTAGCGAAACAATTAATTGCCCTTGGTTTTGAAATCGATGCGACTCACGGTACAGCTGTAGCATTAGGTGAAGAAGGTGTAAATCCTCGCCTAGTAAACAAGGTGCATGAAGGTCGTCCACATATTCTTGACCGTATCAAAAATGGCGAGTACAGCTACATCATTAATACGACTGAAGGTCGTGTTGCGATTGAAGATTCTCGTCAACTACGTGCAGCGGCTTTACGTTATAAAGTTAACTACACAACAACAATGAATGCTGCATTTGCAACGTGCCAAGCGCACTCTGCTGATGACCGTGGTACAGTTCGCTCAGTACAAGAGCTACATACTCGTATTAAGTAATTATTAAGTAATAGTTTAATAATTAAGTATTCATAGTTAATAAAAAACCTCGTTGTTCTTGTTATATTGATAACAGAAGCAACGAGGTTTTTTTATATATATTTTTCGCTTAACTACAGCTCAAATTCCAATTCAATAAAGGTACAGCCTTTAGCGCAGCTTACGCCAGTTCTTGATTCATCAGCTTTGTTCTTTGGTGGCAGCAGTTTTAATGCTTGCTGACAAACAGGGCATAATACCGTTTTGCCAAGACATACTTTTTTGATGGTATTACGCTGTTCATTGAACGATTTTGAACTGCTTTTATTGATATCTGAAAAATCTAGTTTTGACATAATAACTCTTTAATTGTGCGTGTTTTATCTGTAATTACACCTGTTGTTTACTTATTCATTTGCTTGTTTTAATCAAAGTGAACAAGTAATCACTGTGGGTATATTCAATAATTGTTGCACATTTTACCTGTTTATTTATAGAAAAGTAGCAGTGATTACATTTTATTCTAAGGTTAGCATTACTTGGTTACAGATAAGATAAGAGCAACTATGCAGATAGGATGTAAACGAAAATCACAGGGCGTGACTTTAATTGGTTTGCTTATGGCGCTGGCAATATTAGCGCTATTGGCTGGTTTTAGTTTGCCTTCATACCGCGCTTATATGGCGAAAAATAAGCTATTAGATCTGACTCGGCAGCTGGTTGAAGCGCTCAATGTTACCAAGCAACTGGCGATACTCCGTGGCCGAGCACATTACTTTAATATAAACACCGATATGAGTTTGAATGGAAATGGTAATAGCAGTGACTTAGTTATTGAACCTACTAAATCTTGTTGGGTCATCAGTTATGTCGAGCAATGTAGTTGTTCAATATCGAATCCATCGTGTCGATCTAATTATGGGCGAGTGACGACACTGATAAGTGGAGTTTCTATGACGGTTAATCGACCGAAGTTATCGTTCTCGCCGATATTGGGGTCGACTAACGGGGCGACTTATCAGCTTGCCTTAGACCGTTATATTATCAAGGTTATCGTCAGTACTCAGGGACGGATTCGAGTTTGTATGGAAAGCGGTGAGAGCGCAAGTTATGCATCTTGCTAGCGCTGCGTTATGTTATCGGCTTTACAGCCGTGGGTATGGATTAATTGAATTAATGATCTCAATAACATTAGGGATTATTGTGTTTATGGGTATTTGGCGTGGGTTAGCCAATCAGAAATTACACAGTTTACGCGCTGAGCAATATTACCTAATTCAACATGAAGCACAAAATATGCTGACTATTATGCAGCGAGAACTAAGTCGAGCTGGTTACAGTGCTAATACTGAAACGGCGGCTCCGTTTGTCTACAATAGTCAGGATATTTATAGATTAAACAGCAATCAAGATTGTGTTACTTACCGCTATGATCGTAATGAAGATGGTCTTTTTAGCGGTGAAGATTTTGGCTTTCGTTTACATAATGAAAGCCTGCAATTACGTAAAGGCAGTGATGTGGACTGCGATGGCGGATTGGGCTGGGAAACGATTTCAGATGCGGCGAGTATGTCGGTTACTCTGTTACGGTTTAGGGTTTCTCAGCAAATTGTATCTTCACAAATAGGCTCAACGCCAAAAATGAAAGCTTATGTCACTATTGAACTTAGTATTCGCCACCGTCAATTACCCGATGTTGAACTCAGCTTCTCTCGTAATAGCAGTGCGAGGGTTCTTTTATAATGGTCTGTAAGCAATTAACAATATCGGCTACGCGTGGTTTTTACTTGGTCTCGACGACACTCATGTTAGTTTTTATTATTGTCAGTAGTAGTTTATCGTTTGCTCATATCCAAGCGCAGCGTATTCAACGAAATGATCTTGATCTCAATTATGTTAAAGCGAAAATGCTCGCCGATAATGAGTTGGACATATTCTTGATCGCGCTTTATGAATCGCCCACTTTATTGGACTTTGTGTCACCCTGTACTAACTTGACGTTAGACGCGGATCAGCTAGTCAGCCCAAATGATATTATGCGTGAATATAATCTCATTGGTGCCTTCTATCTGTGTGTTGAGCAGGCTGGGTATTTTAAGGTGGCGATCACGCTTAGCTATAATGGTACTGAACAGCTGTTATTGCAGCGCGAGCTTAGGACACTGTCTCAGCCTTGGGTTTGGCGTCCAATCTTATTATCTGGATCTTAAATGAGTGTTAGAAAATACAGTTGGCAACAAGGCGGCGGGCTGATTGAGGTCATCGTCTGTGCATTTATGCTAAGCCTTGCACTATTTAATATCACCGCTTTAAAACTGACTCAGGCTCACATTGTATTACAGCAATCACAATATACTGCTGCATGGGCATTAGCGGGCCACAAACTTAATGAATTACGTTATTTAACTGATTCGGCAGATGAGTTTGAACAGTTATCCTCAAATCAAGGTAGTGGTATGAACGCTGGAGATAATCACTATGATCAATACTGGTTTAATTTAAGTTGGCAGGTGAGTGTTATTAGTAATAGCACGCTGTCGAGTGCACTAAAACAGGTCGTGATTAAGGTTCGCTGGATTGATAAGGGCAACAAGCCTCATGAAATTAGTGGCATGACTATTTTCAATAAAGACATTATCGTAAGATAAATCCGCCCAAGCAGCTGTGTTGGGCTACAATTTATAAAAAAATCAATGTTTGTTGTTCTTTTGTGATGATTTGCTAATATTTAATGTTATTTTATCGATTTAATTTGGTATTATCCTGTCTTTATTGGTGTTTATGGATATTTGGGACGTAATATGAGTAGTAAAATAGCAGGGCTTTTCCAATTGAGTTTGGTCAAGCAGATCATCATTAGTATTATTGCGGGTATCTCGCTGGCGTATGCAGCCCCGAGTGTTGCTATCGAAGCAAGTTTATTCGGAGGCTTGTTTGTCAGTGCGCTAAAAGCGATTGCACCTTTATTAGTATTTGTATTAGTTATCTCTGCAATTGCAAATCAAGAATCTAACACTAATGCTAATATACGTCCGATTGTGATCTTATATTTATTCGGCACGTTTGCGGCGGCGATTGTCGCAGTTAGTTTAAGCTTTTTATTTCCAGTGCAACTAACCTTGATCACTGAAGCGGCGACCAATGCGGCGCCAAGTAATATCTCTGAAGTATTGCGTAATCTGATTTACAAGGTGGTGGACAACCCCGTTAATGCAATTGTAACCAGTAACTTTATTGGTGTATTAACTTGGGGTATTGGTTTTGGTGCGGCACTAAAACATTCATCGCCAACAACAAAGCAAGTGATCAAAGATATTGCCGGTGGTGTTTCTAAGATTGTGCATGTGGTTATTCGCTTTGCGCCACTGGGTATCTTTGGTTTAGTTGCATCAACGTTTGCAACTGTCGGCTTTTCGGCAATGGCAGGTTATACCCATCTATTAGCGGTATTGTTAACCTCAATGACTGTTGTGGCATTAGTGATCAACCCAATCATTTTGTTCGTCATGTCACGTCAAAACCCATATCCATTAATTTTCCAGTGTCTACGTGAAAGTGGTATTACAGCCTTCTTTACGCGTTCATCTGCGGCGAATATTCCAGTGAATATGGAACTGTGTAAAAAGCTTGATTTACATAAAGATACTTACTCGGTGTCTATCCCTCTAGGCGCGACAATTAACATGGGTGGCGCAGCGATCACTATTACTGTGCTAACGCTGGCAGCCGTTAATACATTAGGTATTGCAGTTGATTTACCAACAGCATTATTACTGAGTTTAATTGCGGCTATTTCAGCGTGCGGTGCATCGGGTGTAGCTGGTGGTTCACTGCTGTTAATTCCATTATCTTGTAGCTTATTTGGTATTGATAATGATATTGCAATGCA
>NZ_JASJHF010000197.1:0-6553 GCF_033791185.1 Moritella sp.
CCCGTAATACCGTTAAAGCATGGGTTTATTGGTGATAATGTGGATACTGGTTTCTTACCTGCCATTGGCGGCGCTCTGGAAAAACTGTGATGAAGATTCGCGTAAATTTATATACTCAGGCGTTTAGGCCAAAGAAAGAACGTTTTGCGTTAGCTCATGCGCTTGTGGTTATTATCGGCTCATTATTGCTGATGCTGACGTTAACGGTATTGTCTGAAAATGAAAATACCACGCTAGTGCAGCAAGTCAGCAACGTAAAGCAACAGGTTGGGAGATTGGAAGATAAGGTCGACGAACTATCAGATAAAGTCGCTCGTCATGTACAAAATCCGGCTTTAGAACAACAACTCGAACTATTAAAAACCCGCTTACAATACCGTGATCAGTTACTGATGCAGCTGTCAAAATTAGCCCAAGTTCAAACCAGTGGTTTTGCTATCTTGATGTCTGATTTAGCGCTGCAACGTGATAAAGATATCCGCTTAAATCAAATTCGTTTAGCGGGCAGTAGCATGACCTTAATGGGTGTTGCACGTAATCATGATGCAATTCCGCGTTGGATTGGTAAATTTTCGGGTGGTAAATCACTGCAAGGCCGTGAATTTAGCCAGCTTAATATTACCCGTAATGACGATGATATTATCGCTTTTACCTTAACTAATACGCCTATTGCGGGGTCTAAGCAATGATCAAACAACATTGGCTAACGATGAATGATAAATTTAATCAGTTATCAATGCGCGAACGTGTGTTGATTGTCGCTGGGCTGGCTGGCGCCATTATTTATATTATTTTTAGTTTTGTGCTTGAGCCTAACTATGCTCGTCATAAACAATTGACGTCGCAATTGTCGTCGTTAGAACAACAACAGCGACAATATAATTTTACTATTGCCGAGTTACAGCAAGTATTAGCAACTGATCCTAATAAGGTGATCAAATTACGTATTTCACGCGCTGAAAATGACCTCAAGCAAGCCAATGGTAAATTAACCGACTTGACGGCAGATTTGATTAACTCAAACCAAATGGCGTTAGTGTTGGGTGATGTATTGAGTCGAGCCAAAAAAGTGAAGTTAATTGCCATTGAATCACTACCTGTGACGACTATCACCGGTAATAGTAATAAGACCGCAGAGGAACAACAAAGCCAAGCCAAGCCGAAAATGGCCAATGCCAGTGGTCAAGAGGTGAACTCTGCAGAATTAATTAAATCGGATGCTATTTCAAGTGATATAAATCGCGTCTTAGAGTCAAGTGGCTCTGAAGTCCTGCTTTATCGTCATGGTTTACGTATTACCATGACTGGGGCATTTTTTGATATTCAAGCGTATCTTGATGCTATCGAGCAATTACCGAAAAAATTCTATTGGGAAGTATTTGATTATCAAATGCAAAAATACCCAACTGCTGAAGTTGTAATGGAGATCTATACCTTGAGTATAAATAAGGAGTTTATTCGTGGTTAAACGACTACTGCCAATATTCATTCTATTGAGCTCGAGTCTTGTTCAAGCTGGGCAAGGTGTGATTGATGGTAATGTGCTTGACGATCCAACGGGTCCTTGGGGGGCTGCAGATCCCATTGTGCGCAGCTCAACGAAAGCCAAGGTACAGGTTCCTCGTTTACAAGCTATTTTTGTGCGAGATAATACTCATATTGCCATCATGAATGATAAAGAAGTCGCTGCAGGCAGTTGGGTTTCTGGTTTTCAGGTGCGCCGAATTACCGACGATTTTGTGTATTTTATACGTAACGATAAAGAATTTAGATTGTCATTGTTTGGCAGCAAAATTAAACATTAAGGCTCAGATTTAATTATGAAAAAGTTGTATCTTGCAATTATTTTAGGTGTATTTTTAACGGGCTGCGAAACAACGCGTAGCTCACTTGAGCCTGTGGTAATCAAAGCGTCAATTCAAGCAGAACTCGACCGTGCTGATGCACAAGAGGAAACTTGGAGCGTGCCCGATGATGTGAATGCGGAATTATTGCCGGCATTTGACGGTAATGATGCGTTGAACCGTCCTGTTGTCGAGCCGCGTATGGATATTTCGGCAAAATCGGTATCAGCTCGTCAATTTTTTGGTTCTTTATTAAAAGGCACTAAATATAATCTGACGGTTAACCCTGATGTGTCTGGTCGGGTTACGGTTGTGCTTAATGATGTCACGATAGCTGAAACCATGGATGCGGTTGCTGATATGTATGGTTACGATATTAAACGTCATGGTAATACTTACCGTGTTAATGGTGCTGGAGTTCGTACTGAAATTATTCCAATGAACTATTTATTGATGAAGCGGAATGGTTTATCAAACAGTTCTATTAGTTCGGGTTATTTAACTGATAATAAATCGTCGAACAGTTCTTCAGATGATGATAATAATAACTCATCGGATTCGTCATCGTCATCAAGCAGTACTGGTACGGAAATATCAACGCAAACAGATACCGATTACTGGACTGAATTAGAGAACACCTTATTAGGTTTAACGGCCAATCAAGACGATACCCAAGTCATCATTAGCCCACAAGCGGGTCTAGTCACCGTACATGGTTATCCAAAAGATATTCGTAAGATCAAAGATTTTCTTGCGAAAGCGGAGCAGCAATTACAACGCCAGGTATTACTTGAAGTGAAGATCATGGAAGTAACCTTAAATGATGGTTACGAGCAAGGCATTGATTGGAATGTTAATAATGGCAAAGTAGCCAGTGACTCATCGTTTAGTTTTGCTGTCGATAATGTTGCTGATGTCGTCACTGGTGGCGGTGTCTTAACTTTAGCGGGTAATGATTTTAGTGCCGCCATTAACTTGTTAAAAACGCAAGGTGATGTAAATGTATTATCAAGCCCAAGGGTGACTGCGCTAAATAACCAAAAAGCTGTGATTAAAGTGGGTAGTGATGAGTATTTTGTCACCGGTTATACCACTACGACGTCAACAGAAAACGATACTACAGATCAGGATATTGAGTTAACGCCATTCTTTTCGGGTATTGCGCTGGATGTCACGCCTCAGATTGATAGCGAAGGCGGGGTATTGTTACACGTCCATCCATCGATTATTGACGTAACTGATTCGACTAAAACAATCACTGGCGCCACGGATATTATATTACCATTAGCAAAAAGTGATGTCCGCGAAACTGATACTGTTGTAAAAGCGAAAAGCGGTGAGATCATCGTGATTGGCGGCTTGATGAAAACCGCCAATAAAGATCTGGTGGCTAAAATCCCATTTTTAGGTGACATCCCTTGGTTAGGTGAACTATTTACTAACCGATCGCAGTCAGTGCAAAAAACAGAGTTAATTATCTTAATTAAACCGATTGTTGTTGATCAAAATACCTGGCGTTTAGAACTTGAGCGTTCGGCAGAATTACTTGAGAAATGGTATCCAAGCCAACAAAAAAATGAGCACGGATAATGTATAAGCCTCATTTTGGTTTGACCGAAGTTCCGTTCGGTCTTACTCCTAATACGCAATTTTATCATCCCTTGGTACCGCATTTTGAAGCGCTGCAAGTATTGACGACTGCGCTTGCTAGCGGTGAAGGTTTTATTAAAGTAACGGGTGAAGTAGGGACAGGGAAAACCTTAATCTGCCGTAAATTACTCAATGAACTCGGTGATCATTATGTGATTGCTTATTTACCGAATCCGTATTTAACCCCCAATGAAATACGCGCTGCGATTGCCAGTGAATTAAGTATTGATGCAAGTTTAGATCAGCACCAATTAACCGAAGCACTGAATCATCGTTTGATCGCGTTATCTGCAGAAGATAAACAAGTCGTTTTGTTGATCGATGAAGCACAGATGCTGCCGCATGAAACCTTGGAAGCGCTGCGTTTAATCAGTAATTTAGAAACGGAAAGTAAGAAATTAATGCAGGTTGTACTATTTGGCCAACCGGAATTAGATACTCGCTTAAAACAAGATAACTTACGTCAATTACGTCAGCGTATTACTTTTTCTTATCAATTGCGTCCTTTACTGATGAATGAGACGGGCAGTTATGTCGAGCATCGTTTAACGGTATCTGGTTATCGTGGTGCCCCGTTGTTTGAGGCGAAAGCGTTACGATTAATACATCAAGCTAGTGGTGGAATACCGAGGTTAATTAATGTATTAGCGCATAAATGTTTGATGTTAAGTTATGGTCAAAATATCCGTCATATAAATTCAAAGCTGGTAAAATTAGCGATAAAAGATACCGAGAGCGCTATTCAGTCGCGTAATCTTCGCTTGCCTATCATGGCGAGTATTTTAGTTATTGAAGTGGTTTTAGTTATTTGGTGGTTTGGGGAGTCAATACTGTGAGTGTTATTAATCAAATGCTGCAAGGTCTAGATAAAGGCGCCCAGCAGCAACAAGCAGATGTTGAACACTGTGGTGCGGTAATTGTTGCTGCGCCTAACCGCCATAACAAGCTCGTCATCTTATTACTTTCCTCCATTGTGGTGTTTGCTGCATTAGCGGGATATTTGTTTGTGCAAAAACAAAGTCACGCAGCGAAACCGTATATTCAGCCGCAAGTTAGCACTGCAGGATTAGAACCGACATTATTCGAAAAACCAGTAATCGCTGAACCAGTAGTGACCAAATCAGTGGTTGTAAAATCTCCTGTAGCCGCAGTCGTTGAGACGCCATCAATCGTCACAACTGGCGTGAAGAAAGATCCTAAGCCGATTGCATCTGACGTTATTCCTGATCACAAGGTTGCAGTCGTTCATATAGAGAAGGCTGTAGAAAAAACGGTTAAACCGATTCCAGTTAAAACGCCAAAGACCTTTACTCGACAAGTTGCATCCGTAACGCCAGCGGCAAGTCCAGAAACGGCTGGTGAAGATGAAGTGTTAATTAAAGCGGTAACAAGAACACCACTACAGCAAGCGCAATTATATGCCAAACAAGCGGAATCAGCATTGCTTGCTGGTGATAAAGAGCGCGCGAAGAAACTTTTCACTAAGGTATTAAGCTTTGATAAAAAGCATAATTTATCACGAGAAAAGTTAGCTGCACTGCTATACGGTGAGCAGCGTAGCCAATCCGCGGTAACGTTGTTACAAGAAGGTTTGAGTATTTCCCCTGAGTACGCTAATTTTCGGTTAATGCTCGCGCGTATTTATTTAAAGAATAACAATAAACCACAGGCTTATTATTATCTGAAACCACATCAGCCTAACATCGACGGTAATGTAGATTATTATGCGATCCTAGCTGGTTTAGCACAAAACCTTGGTGATTTGGATACTGCATTGCTGGCTTATAAAAAATTAACAGTGCACGAGCCTAATCGAGCTAAGTGGTGGTTAGGGCTGGGTATTACGGCAGATAAAGCCAAACAAGTCGGGTTGGCGTTAAGGGCTTACCAAACCGCCCAAAACATGGGCCAGTTGTCGGCATCGTCACGTAACTATATTAATACTCGAATTACCCAGTTGGAGAAACAGTAATGGCGCAATTAAAATTAAAACAACGGTTGGGCGATCTACTGGTTGGTGAAGGCATCATCAGTGACGAACAGCTCGGTTTAGCATTAAAAGAGCAGCGTTCGAGTGGCCGTAAACTTGGTGCGACGTTAATTCATCTGGGTTTTATTACTGAAGAGCAGTTACTGAACTTCTTATCGCAACAGTTGGACATTCCATTTTTAGACATTTCAGCATTGAGCATCGATCCACAAACCGTGCTTAAATTGCCTGAAGTTCATGCCCGCCGACACCGTGCGTTGGTGGTTAAAGCCGATCGTGAAACGTTGACGATCGCATTAAGTGACCCAGCAGATTTGAATGCAGTGGAAGCGATATCCAGCTTCTTATCATCGTATCAGCTCGAATTTGCGATTGTACGAGAGAGCCAGTTATTACCAGCTTATGATCGCTTATACCGTCGAACCAAAGATATTGAAGCATTTGCTGGTCAACTCGAAGATGAGCACCGACCTGCGCAAGAATTCGATATTTTTCGCGATGTTGATGATGCATCTAACGAAGCAACGGTGGTTAAATTTTTAAACTCAGTGTTTGAAGATGCTGTACAGATTGGTGCGTCGGATGTCCATATTGAGCCCGATGAAAAGGCATTACGTATTCGTTTACGTGTTGATGGCGTATTACAAGAAAACATCTTGAATGAAGTGGCGATTGTACCTGCCTTAGTATTACGCTTAAAGCTGATGGCGGGTTTAGATATCTCAGAGAAACGTTTACCGCAAGATGGTCGCTTTAATTTAAATGTACGTAATCAATCGATTGATGTGCGTATGTCGACCATGCCAGTGCAGTATGGTGAATCGGTGGTGATGCGTTTACTGAATCAAGATGCGGGTATTTTCCAGTTAGAAAGTACCGGCATGCCAGCGGAACTGATCAAACGCTTACGCGGTTTAATTCGCCGACCGCATGGTATGGTATTGGTTACCGGCCCGACCGGTTGTGGAAAGACGACCACATTGTATGGATGTCTGACGCTGTTGAATGATATTGAATCGAAAGTAATCACGACGGAAGATCCTGTCGAGTATGATATCGAAGGTGTTGT
>NZ_JASJHF010000198.1:0-2640 GCF_033791185.1 Moritella sp.
CTTTCTGCAATTCAAGAAGTTGAAAGAGATTACAACGCGAAAGTTATTTCAATTGTTAAATTGGCTGATTTAGTGAGTTACCTTGAAGATAAGCCGGAAATGCAACAACACTTAGCATCAGTACAAGCTTACCGTGAGCAATACGGAATTTAAGCTAACTGCTTGAATCTATTTAAAAACCCGTTAAACCTAATTAAAGAGGTTGAGCGGGTTTTTTTATAGCTATTTGTTTGAAAATAGTTTTTTATATATAAAGTGGATTAGTGTAACCGGTTACACTGGCGTGACCTTTATCACGGTAGTGTTATATATTCTTTTGTTAAAATAATTATTAATTAGTTAATGGAGTTATCAATGAAAATTCTTATCACGGGCGGTATGGGCTACATAGGTAGTCATACATGTGTTCAGTTGATGTTAGCAGGTATGACACCTATCATTTTGGATAACTTATCTAATAGTAGTGAAGTTGTACTAACAAAAATTGAAGCATTAACGGGCAATATCCCAGTTTTTTACCAAGGTGATATTCGCGATAAAAAAATATTAGAAAAAATATTCTCTGAGCACGATATAAGTTCGGTTATTCACTTTGCGGGTTTAAAAGCCGTTGGTGAGTCTGTTGCTAAGCCCCTTGAGTATTACGACAATAATGTAAATGGCTCTTTAGTGTTAACCGAAGCAATGAAAAATGCCGGCGTTAAAAGCTTATTATTTAGCTCATCTGCAACCGTATATGGAGACCCAGCTGAAGTTCCGATTACAGAGTCAACACCTACTGGTGCTGTTACTAACCCATACGGTCGTAGTAAATACATGGTAGAAGAATGCCTACGTGATGTGCAAAGTGCATTCCCAGATTTAAGCATCACGCTATTACGTTACTTTAATCCAGTTGGCGCTCATCCTTCAGGCACTATGGGTGAAGATCCGCAGGGCATTCCAAATAATCTAATGCCGTTTATTGCGCAAGTTGCAGTAGGGCGTCGTGAACAGTTATCTGTATTCGGTGATGATTATGCAACGCCTGATGGCACCGGTATTCGTGATTATATCCATGTTATGGATTTAGCAGATGGGCATATAGCAGCGCTTAAAGCTGTTGGTCAGAAAGCTGGGCTGCATATCTATAATTTAGGAACAGGACAAGGTAGCAGCGTATTGGAAATGGTTAATGCATTTTCAGAAGCGAGTGGTAAAGAGATTGCTTATAGCATATGTCCGCGTCGTCCAGGTGATATTGCAGAATGTTGGTCTGATACTTCTAAAGCGAATAAAGAGCTTAATTGGACTGCAACGCGCACCGTTAAAGATATGTCAGAAGATAGTTGGAGATGGCAGTCGCAAAATCCCAATGGCTATAATGAATAGTTAGGTCGATAGATACACCAATTAACTAGGTACACCAATTAAGGTATCGTAATGTCAAATTCAGTTGAAAGTAATCAAGAGTTTAGAGCGATTGACCATCCACACCGTCGTTATAATCCATTAACCGGACAGTGGGTGTTGGTTTCGCCACATCGAGCTAAACGTCCCTGGCAAGGACAAGATGAATCACCTGAACAAGCAGCAACAACCGATTACGATCAAGGGTGTTTTTTATGCGCAAATAATATGCGTATATCAGGTGATAAAAATCCTGATTATAAAGGCACTTTTGTTTTCACCAATGATTTTGCTGCTTTAACCACAGATACGCCAGATGCACCTGAGTCTACTAATCCGTTATTTCGTAGTGAAAGTGCACGTGGACTTAGTCGAGTGATCTGTTTTTCTCCAGATCACAGCAAAACTATACCTGAATTAAGTGTACCCAAAATCCGCAGTGTAATTGATACCTGGAATGAACAAATCAATGAATTAGGTAAACACTATGTTTGGGTTCAAGCCTTTGAAAATAAAGGCGCTATGATGGGATGTTCACAACCTCATCCACATGGGCAAGTTTGGGCGAATAATTTTTTACCCAACGAGATTGAACGCAAAGAGAAACTATTAAAAGATTACCATCAACAAAACCAAAGTAACTTACTGGTTGATTACGTTAATAGCGAGTTACAAGATGGTGCGCGTACAGTAGTCGAAACTGAGCATTGGTTAGCGGTGGTTCCTTACTGGGCAGCTTGGCCATTTGAAACCATGCTACTACCTAAAACACATGTAGCACGCATGAGCGACCTAACTGATGAAATGCGTGATGATCTTGCTATCGCGATTAAAAAGTTAACTAGCCGCTACGACAACTTATTTAAATGTTCATTCCCATATTCTATGGGGTGGCATTATGCACCTTTCTTTAAAGAGTCAGGAGAAGAAGAGCAGTACTGGCAATTACACGCTCTCTTTTACCCGCCTCTTTTACGCTCAGCAAGTGTACGTAAATTCATGGTGGGATATGAGATGCTGGCAGAAAGTCAACGTGATCTAACACCAGAGCAAGCCGCTGAAAAATTACGTGCAGTGAGTGATGTTCACTATAGTGCCGAAAAATAGCAGCATAGCCGAATAGTAATGTAAAAAATTAATAGAGAGAAAATAATAATGACAACTGAAACAGTCGACTTAAAAAGCGTAGTGAGTAATACCTTTAAAACAGAGCTTGGTTACGCACCAGAATACATTATTCAAGCCCCTGGA
>NZ_JASJHF010000199.1:0-6782 GCF_033791185.1 Moritella sp.
ACCAACTGCCCACGCTCTTTTAATACCACATCAGCCGCACGCTGTAACAAATTAGTCGACATGCCTTGGGCTACAGCCGCAACCGTGCCCATACTACACGGACAGATCACCATCTGTTTGGGTGCGCCAGAGCCCGATGCCACTGGTGAGAACCAATCTTTACTGCTTGGCACGAATAACTGCCCCGCTTTCGCTTGGTATTTATCGCTTAAAAACAGTTGTAGAGATTTATTATCCGCCGGCCATTGTTCATCGGTTTCGGTCGCCATCACCACTTTTGCGGCATCTGACATCAACAAATGCACTTGCACATCAGCCGCTAATAATAATTCTAATAAACGCACAGCGTATTGTGAGCCTGATGCCCCGCTAATACCCAAGGTAATACGTTTACTAAATTCTGGTTTAGCTTTCATCGCCGCTTTAGTTTGCATGGTGCTCATTGCCCTTGTTGATATAAATCATTATCTTGTAATTATGGTTTGACCGAACTTTGTCACTATCTTATTAACTATCTTATTAACTATAGCTTGGCTAATAATTTATCATGAATGCCAGCAAAACCACCATTACTCATAATTAGTACATGACAAGGACCATCCTGCTGATGTGCGCGTGTGGCAATGTCGTTAATCAAGGTATCAATCTGCTGGTGAATAACCGCTTTATTATCATGTGTGAGACCTGATGCATCTGTTACACACAGCTCATCTGCCACAGGCTGTAGATTCCAATCTAAGCCTTCAGGTTGGTATAACAATACATCATCAGCCAGCGTTAATGATTGCGCTAAGGCTTGCTGATGGGTGCCCATACGCATGGTGTTGGAACGTGGCTCTAATACCGCAATAATACGTTCATCCCCGACAGCCGCACGTAACCCTGCTAGCGTTGTCGCAATGGCTGTAGGGTGGTGAGCAAAATCGTCATAAACACGAATACCCTGTACTTCACCTTTGACTTCCATCCGACGTTTTGGGGTTTTAAACTCCCCTAGCCCTGCAATGGCTTGGCTTAACTCAACCCCCGCATAATGTGCAGCGGCAATAGCCATCATGCCATTTTGTAAATTATGCTCACCAATCAAGTTCCAGTTGACGACACCAGCAAGTTGGCCTTTGCAATAGACTTCAAATTGACTGGCGTCGGCACGTAATGGCTTAGCTTGCCAATGACTATCGTTAGCTCCTAAACACTGCACTGGGGTCCAGCAACCTTGCGCTTTGACTTCATCTAATGCAGGGACATTATCAGGCATTAAGATCAGTCCATTACCCGGCACCGTTCTCACCACATGATGGAATTGACGCTGGATCGCAGCGAGATCAGGGAAGATATCCGCGTGATCATATTCGAGGTTATTCATGATTAAGGTATTTGGTTGATAATGCACAAACTTAGAGCGTTTATCGAAAAAGGCGGTATCGTACTCATCGGCTTCAATCACAAAGAAATAACCACCACCTAAACGGGCTGACTCAGTAAAGTTTTGTGGCACGCCACCAATTAAGAAACCCGGTGCTAAGCCCGCATATTCTAAGATCCACGCCACCATTGCCGCTGTCGTGGTTTTACCATGGGTACCCGACGCAGCAATCACATAGCGATGTTGTAACAAATGTTCAGATAACCATTGCGGCCCAGAGGTATATGCCAGCTTGCGATTCAACATGTATTCGACACACGGATTCCCCCGCGACATGGCATTGCCAACAATCACCATATCGGGCGCAGGGTCGAGCTGACTTGGATCATAACCTTCGATCAGTTCGATACCTTGTTGTTCTAATTGCGTGCTCATTGGCGGATACACGTTGGCATCAGAGCCCGTCACTTTATAACCGAGTTGTTTAGCCAGTACCGCAATGCCACCCATAAAAGTGCCACAAATACCAAGAATATGAATATGTTTAGACATCAGATTACCTTTTCGAACGAAATTTATGATGAACGCGATTGATCGTCACACCGATAATGACACCAAATAGCAATAATAACAGGAACAATAATAAAATAGATTTAGTGGCATCAAACTGGAAAATAGTGAAGGTTTTCAGCATTTCTTGATAACTAAAATGTAACTGTAAAAAACCCACGGGTTTGTTATTTCCTAATAAATCGTCCGCTAATATTGGCTTTAAATAAACGCGCACACCGGTTGGGGCTTGATACTGCTTTTGCGCCAGCAGTTGCGCATTATAATCTTCTTGTGAAGAGCTTAATAATTTACCATTTTCGGCAAACACATGCAGACTCGCCACGTACTGATTTTCACTGACCTCGTCCACCAGCTGTTGTAGCTGTTTTTTACTGTTCGCTCGCAGAGTACTATCTGGCGATTCACGGCTAACAATTAAGTTCGCCGCCATTTTAGTTGGATAGTCCAATAATGAATCAACGAGCATATCAACTTGCTGATAACGTGAAGCGGTCACATTGTTATACAGCGAGATGGCAATAAAAATGAACAATGAACTAAGGCTTAGGGCGATCAACAATGACGTTTGACGCTTTAGGAATTTATTACGATCCTTATCTTTCACCACAATGAGTTCCTTTCTGAATAGCATAATTACGAATCGCAATTTTAAATCGAATGCGTTATCTTTACTAGCAGTAACCTATCGATTACAAGGATTAGTAGCAAAATGACTCAACTCGCTGAGACTTTATTTAGTCATACCCCACCAATAGCATGGCCACAATTGTTAAGCTTGCAAAGCACCCAGGTCAAGCAAGTCAGTTATTGTCAGGGCCAATTTAATATTTCTGCGCAACAACAGCCGATAAGTAATAGCCATAACAGTCGTTATTATCTCACACTCCTCGCCCCGACAATCGCCAGTGATGCCTTACTCAATTTACTGTCAGCATTAAGTCAGTTGCAAGTATCTGCGCAGGTTAGCGGTGACATCACTCTTTATCCACCGGCTCACTATCCATTACAATTGGCGACAAACGATAATAAAACCCTAACCCAGGGTGATATTGTGGTGTTAGGTTTTACTCCATTGTCTGGAGCACTGCAACAGCAATTCCACACTACCTTAGCGAGTTGGAGTAATGATTACCATATCGATTATGCTTTGAGTCAAACCCTACCAAGTTTAAATCAACCGGGTGTAGTGCTGATGGACATGGATTCAACCACTATTCAAATTGAATGCATCGATGAAATAGCCAAACTCGCCGGGGTAGGTGAACAAGTTGCCGCGGTGACCGCAAAAGCAATGAATGGCGAATTAGACTTTTCAGAAAGCTTACGTTCACGTGTTGCGACCCTGACGAATTGCCCCGAATCGGTATTAAGCCAAGTTGCGGATAGCATGCCATTGATGCCCGGTTTAGAGCTACTCATTAGCACTTTACATCAAGCTAATTGGAAAGTGGCGATAGCCTCCGGTGGTTTCAGCTATTTTGCCCAACGTCTGCAGGATGATTTAGGTTTTGATGCGGTTTATGCCAACGAACTCGGTATCGTAGACGGTATTTTAACCGGTAAAGTGATTGGCGATATTGTCGACGCGCAGGTCAAAGCCGATACCTTGCAAGCATTAGCAACTGCATATCAGATCCCGCCGCAACAAACCGTGGCGATAGGTGATGGCGCCAATGATTTAATAATGCTTAAAAGTGCGGCGTTAGGTGTGGCGATCCATGCTAAACCGATTGTGCAACAGCAGGCCCAAGTCGCACTCAATCATCATGATCTGGAAGGACTGGTTGGACTATTGCTGGCTGCGAATTGTGTTGAGGCTAGCTGGTCGTAACTTTACTTAAAGCAGCCGTCCACGTTATCGCTTATCAACGTGGACGGCGATTCACTAACATAAACCTCAACACATCAACGCCCGCGGCGTAAGCCAAGGCGATAAAATAACTCATCTGAGACATCAATCAAATCAACCACCCCGCGGACACTCCACAGTTCGTCTTCAAGTTTTTGCGCTCTGTGCACGGCATAATGACTGACGTAATTGAGCTCTTTCTCAATGTATTCCATATCAGGCCGACCAGTACGAGATAGCATGACTTGGATGGCAAAAAAGGCACCTTTTTGTAGTCCATGAGAAACAAACTGACGACGTTCTGATTCATCAGCAAAATCTTGTTCAAATTGTGTGGTCACCGTTGAATCACTTGTCGCAACGGTGATATAAAGCACCCGTTGCCAAGGGCGATAAGTGGATTCGAGTCCAGCTAATGCGTCATCAAAAACTTGTTTAATGCGGCTATCCGCTATCAAGGGATACAGATTGTATGGCGCTTCAGGCTGGCCAAAAAATTCAAATAGCGGTAATAGACTATTTTCATTCGGGCTAATGCCTATTCTATCCATCTGGTAATTATTATTCACCTTATGGATATACAGCGGTATCGTCGCCAAATACTGACAATACATATTACGCAATACCGCTGTGACACCTGGAGATTGCTTCGGCTCTGGCATGCGTTTTAATTTATCTTTATTACTGCTGATCAACAGACTAAAAAATTGACAGCCAATATGGGCTTCTTTATCACCGGATATCTGCAGGTGTAAAATAGTTTTAGCTTTATTACAGCCAACCACACTGTAAGGCAAATTAGTCAGCGCGACTTTCTTTGATAGTTTCTGCAGCATAGGTAACTCAAGATAAATACGTTGACCTATCTGAACCTCCAAGGGCGCTTCTAATTCAATCTGTAGCCCTTCGGTTGAAAAGTCATTACTCCAACCTTTAATTGTATGCTCGGTATTGTTGGCCACGATCGCAGTTTTATAACTGAATCGTAGCTCTTTACGTAATTGCACAAACTTAAACTGGCTTAATATTGCGCGCTGCGCTGCAACCGGTAAACGATATTGATGTAATTGATTAAAATCACAGCCCTGCTGCACATAGGCTTTATAGTCAGCCAATATATTTTCATTGGTGATATCTTGTAATAATCCCACCCAACGAATATTTTGCAACGTGGTTAGCGTCATTGTTCCCAGTGGCTGTTGGTTACTTTCTGCAGCCAACAAATGTTTCTTTTCATCAAATGTGGATGGATTTAATGATAATTTAAATACGCGGAAATTCGGACGTTGGCAAGCAAACGATAGAAACAACGCTTTTGAGCCCGACTTCGCCAGACTTGTCGCATCAGCAGCATAAAAATACAGGCGCCCATTCTGGGTATAATAAAAGCTGTAGATGGTTGTTTCGATGCGTTGCTTAGTTTGTAGCAACGTCTGCATCCAGGGTGTTTGCCAACATGCTTCTAGCTGACTCTTCGACTCCTCATTCGTCCAGTAATCGTATACCCCCCGATTATTTTCATTGAGTAGTAAATGACTCAGTATCGGTTTGTCATCACTAGAGACATACAGCGGTAAGCCAGACATACGCGGTAAAAAGAATTGTTCATAGCCTTTCACAACGATATTATCTTCCTGATAACGCACGTTAACTTTATATTTACTCTTATTTTGCGTGATCAACTTAGTGATAAAAATATCTAATTCATCGTTCTCATCAATGCGCATTAAGCGTAAATAATCAAACTTTTCTTCTTCATCGATGCCCATTAATTTGTAAGCAAAAAAGTTACGCAAAAAATGATTCGCATACTCTTGACGTAAACCAAAAAAATTCACATTGACTAAACTGGCTGTGGCAATATTATGGGCTTTATCTATTTTAACTTTAATGCCACTGGTTGATATATCTGATGTCATCGCATCAACAACACGATCGCCAACACGCATCTTAACCGCTGAGCTATAATGCATACGTTCTTCGTCACGGACAAAATAAGAGGCGTATTGAACCGGTTCAACAGCAAATTGCGCGATCGGATCCAACAGCTCAACTTGACGTTCATTGGTTGGTTTACTGCGTTCGCTCTGATGGTAAGCCAACACTTCTTCGTAGATACCTAAGGTATAATGACCTTGGTGTTGCGCTAATAGGGTTTCTAATAACTTAATTTCGCTTGGCGTTATGTGATGTAAAATACCATCATATTCATAGGCGATCACGCCACTGTCACCACGCTGACGAAAATCGAGGATCCGTCGGGTTGAGGCTGAAAGACGGTTAACTTCCATTTTAATTAAAAAGCGGGTACTGTTCGTTTCACCCTGCGTCAATTGCTCGAATAAACGAATAAAATCAGGCTCATGATACAAGGTCGTTGATTTTTTAATTACATCCGCGTAATTAGATAATTCCATGTTGGCGATCACTGCTTAAATTAAAAATGAATACAACTATTACGGTTATCTATAGTACTACTAAATCCCATCAGAAACCGTCAACAAATTGATAATAACGCGAGTTAAGCAAAACAAGTAAAAAAAAGCCCGTAATATCACTATTACAGGCTTTTAATCTTAATTAGTCATTGTTGCTATACCAGTAATACTGGCATCAACATTAGCTAATACGTTTGTACTTAATGCGATGCGGCTGAGTAGCCTCGGCACCTAAGGTTTTCTTCAACCAGCCTTCATAATCCGTGTAGTTACCTTCGTAGAAGTTCACTTTGCCTTCATCACGGTAATCAAGAATATGCGTAGCGATACGGTCAAGGAACCAACGGTCATGGGAGATAACCATGGCACAACCCGGGAACTCTAGAATTGCTTCTTCAAGTGCACGTAGTGTCTCGATATCCAAGTCATTGGTTGGCTCATCCAGTAGGATCACGTTGCCGCCAGATTGTAATAATTTCGCCAGGTGTAAACGACCACGCTCACCACCAGACAATTGACCAACACGTTTTTGCTGATCTGTGCCTTTAAAGTTAAA
>NZ_JASJHF010000200.1:0-5983 GCF_033791185.1 Moritella sp.
GGGTGCGTACCTGTCGAAATCATAACATGAGGACCAAACAATACATTGTTACCGATCGTCACTTTGCATACATCAATAATAGTTAAATTATGATTAGCATAAAAGTTACTACCAATTTCAATATTATAACCATAGTCACAAAAAAAATTCGGTTCCACGTGAGCGTTATCTGTTATTGATAAAAGCCCTTTTAAAATAGCCATTCTTTCATCTAATTTAACGGGGTCGTACAAATTGAATTGATGGCAAATAGATTTAGCTTTCATCCTGTCTTGTAGTAGTTCCTCTTGCCAAGCGTCATATGGAAGACCCGCTAGCATCTTTTCTTTCTCCGTCATTTCATCCCCCCAAAAAATTATCCAATGTTTTATTTATTTAGATCCTTTATGGCAAAAGTTTCGTATTAATAGTTTATAGACCACAGATGTTGAAGAATGACACAATTAAATTCAAACATGAACGCATAATTAAGGACAGCCACATGCCAGAGAACACATTAACTATTTTTTATGATGGTAATTGCCCACTGTGCAGTTTAGAAATGCAAAAGCTAAAACGCCATGATGACAGAAACCTTATCGTACTGGTCAATCTTCACCAAACCGGATTTAAACAAACATACCCGCAGATCGACTTCGACAATGCTATGGATATTTTACATGGACAATATCAAAACAACATATTGCTCGGTTTAGATGTAACGCATAGAGCGTGGACACTGGTTGGTCGAGGTGCGTTAGTTGCCCCGCTTCAATTTCCGATCGTTAAGCAACTCGCACATCGTGCTTATCTTGTACTGGCAAAGTACCGCCGTCCTATTTCTAATTTTATCTATCAACGTTTTGGTATTGGTGTAACGCCCTGCGATCAAGGAACCTGCTATGAAAAATCAAACCGTAATAATCATCGGAGCAAATAGTGCGATTGCAAAAGCCTTAGTCGATGTTTTTATCGCAGACTCTAATACTCAACTTATTTTGGTTAGCCGTAATGTCGACGATTACCAGCATGACTTATTTAATCGGGCTAAGCTCATTGACGTTAAAAATTATCAAGAATGTGAGATTGATGCGGCGATGATTCGTGTTAAACAAGTAGTAACATTCGACATATCCAACGTGTTTATCTGTAATGGTGTGCTGCACAATCAGCACTGCCAACCAGAAAAACGATTAGAGGATTTTACCGCGTCTGTATTTACAGAGATTATCACCGCAAACACAATTACGCCGATGTTATGGTTAAAGAACTTAGTGCCCATATTGCCTAGTAGCCAAAACTGCAAAATAGTCGTGTTTAGCGCAAGAGTTGGCAGTATCAGTGATAATAAACTAGGCGGTTGGTATAGCTATCGGGCATCCAAAGCAGCAATGAATATGTTAATAAAGTCAGCCGCAGTGGAATTAGCCAGAAGAGCCAAGAATATAAAGCTTATCTCGTTTCACCCAGGTACAACAGATAGTCCCCTTTCGCAACCGTTTCAAAAAAATGTGCCTAAGGGTAAATTATTTACCCGTGAGTTTGTCGCCAAACAGCTATTAAAGGTCGTTGAAGACACGCCTGTCGATGGTGAGGCCAGCTTCCTTGATTGGCAGGGAAAAGACATTCCATGGTAAATGATGAGCAGTTTTCCACCTCAACAAGGTGAATATTGGTCGTGTAGTCGTCCCTGCGGTACTCGATATGGATCGAAAAATACAAACTTTGATTTAGGTGTTTTTTATTGCTGGTTAAAATCGTCCAACCAAGTTTTGAGTGTTAGCTGAACTTCGGGACCAACGACCACCCCCATGTGTGTAACACCTGATAGCAGAGTGATCTGGGCAACAGTGTATGCAGATATTACCGGTTCAAATTGTTCCGCAATAAAAGCTTCGTCAGCCGTGCCAGCTACAACCAATATCGGTTGCGTGATAGTACTGAGGTCTTTTTTATAGTTTCGAGGCGCATAAGCCGTATTGAGTCGATGAGAATACCGCAGAGTTTCCGTGCCATCTCGCGCATCTTTTGGCATGTTGAATGAAATTACCGTCAGAAAATCACAGCAATGAATACGCATCATATTAAGCATGCTTAATCCAATAATCCGAGCGGTGAAAGGATTCGCCCAACCACCCGAGTTAGGGCGCATCGTGGGGGCATTATATTTAAGAAAAGGTGATAGCAATACATACCCATCCGCCAGCTTGGCGTATCGACTGCCTGCAAAACGTATCGCAAGCCCACCGCCAGATGAATGGCCGCCGACGACCACCTTGGCGTTTGGATTTTCCTTGCGAATATAGCTAATAAAATCAGCTAAATCATCTTCTAATTGATCGATGTAGTCTACATCGCCTCTACGTGCAGGCATCGTGCCATGTCCTCGTAGATCAGGCGTATATACCTCGGCCAACCCCGCTGTACTAATACCTGTGGCTAAAGGCAGAAAGTACTGACTATGCCAACCTGAACCATGCAACAAAATGAGTACCGTGTCAGACTGAGCGGAATAACGTCGATACGTCATCTCGTTACCATCTCTTGCCTCGACGGTCTGCTGCGCAGGTAAGGCTTTATAATCAAATAATAGTTCGTTAAAGTGCAGACTATTCTTGTGCGGATCAGCTTGTTTACCTTTATCAAACACAATGAGAATAGTGATAATAATGAATTGGATCACAATCGATAGAGCAATAAAGTTAAAAACCATTAAAATGACATCCATTAAATCGGCTTACTTAATTCACATTTAACGTTCAAGTCTTCACATATTTTTAAAATACCCGATACCGGCGTTATTTCATTTTCATCAGTAGTATCAGAGGTGATGGTCAATTTTGATAATTTAACATTAATCGCAGAAATCTTAATACTGCCGCTCTTGCCATTTTGACTTAAATCAAGCATTTTTAAGGCATCATCCTGATTAACAATCATGATATTAGGGTTCTTGGTCACAATATCTATCGCAGCTTGATATACATTTTGAGCCGGCGCTTCAATATCAACCGATGCCACCTCATGACTTTGGCTTTTGTAATACATAACAGCACCGACGGCTGCGACGCCAACACCAGCACAACCCGAAATAGACAGTGTAGCAAACAACATTAATATGATTTTTTTCATGTAAACTCCTTAAAAATTAATCCTAACACGAACACATAATCCACTCACTACCTCTAACCAGAGTTACTTTAAAATTTGGTAAGCTTTATAGCACTTAAATTATTTGGACATACAGTTAATACCATAGCAGCAATCGTTTATTGAGGTCACTTATATTGAAGATATGAGATGGCATGTACTGCGGTCACGTAACCGGCTTAGCCGAAAGTGAGTATGATAAGCATAAAAACGGTGCCGACTGCGCGACACCGTTTGTATATATTAGCTAAATGACTGTTTCCTGTTTTTACATTCAACAACACCTGAAACTTGTGGGTAACTCAGATTGAGGGGTGGCGCCGCTCCAGCGTGAATTGTATAGTCCTGAATATTTGTATCCGTATATTCATAAATATACTCACCACCACAAAGTTCTTTCGCTCTAAGGTGCCAAAATTTACTTACCGTCTCATCAGATGTAATACCATTACCAAGAAAATAGACCTCATATTTACCTGCTGAGATTTCCTTATCTTTGTATCCACCTGTTGACCCATATGCTTCGTAATCTGTTGTACATCCTGCCATAGTTAACGACATTACAACTGGTATGATTCTAAATAGTTCCATACATCTCCTTGTCACTATAACGCCCTAATAAGAGGCTGATAATTGTTGAACGAACTCCCTGCACGGCTGGATAAGCAAATCAGTGTTCAAACTCGCAAACAACCGTGGTTTATTTTTATTTACAACTAACACCCTACCAATTTAGGGCTATAAGGTAAATGATTTACGCAAATTAATGGCTATTCTCGTGAAGTTCGACGAAGATACAGCGCTATCACCTGTTATTTCCCAGCCTTTACAGCAAGTAATTAAACCTAAATTGATACGCTTTGTCCTTATTGCCACATGAAATGGTATGCATTGACAGCACGCGAACGAGCTAACCGAAGTCCAGTATAGTGGCGATAACAACTAATAAACTAATGAGGTAATGAGGTAATGAGGTAATGAGGTAATCAGAATAGGTGTCGACGGCACAACACCTATTGTTATATGTTAGCTACAGTCTGCCTCAGCATTGATAATTTTAATCAATTTAGCTGGCATACCACCCACCAGAGTGTCGGGTGCTACATCTTTGGTCACCACTGAACCTGCTGCAATAACAGAGCGAGCGCCAACAGTAACACCCTGACAAATTACAACATTACCACCAATCCAAACATCATCTTGCACAACAATTGGTAAGCACTGAACTTCCCATTTTCTACGTCGTTGGTGATCCAAGCTGTGTGTTGGAGTATAAAACTGCGTGCTTGGGCCAATTAATACGTTATTTCCTATTTTGATAGGCGCATTATCTAACATAGTAACGCCCATATTAATGAACGTATCATTACCTATTGAAATAGTTTTACCGTATTCACATAAAAAAGGAGGACATACGACACTATTTTCACCTACATGATTCAATAACTGAGCAACATAAGGTTTAGCCGCTTCAAACTGGCGTTGATTAATGTTTTGAAGCAAATCAAACGCTCTATTTCTCAACAGATCAAATTCTGGACTATTAGCATCATATTCAATACCTAAGCACATTTTTTCAAATTCACTCATTTCATTCCCAATACATTTTTGTTGATGAAAGCCCAAAATTCAATCTTATAGCCAATCCTAAAATACCTTGAACTAGATTGGCCACTGAAAGTAGTCAGCGCTTGAATTATCATTATGAACAGCATCTTATCAATCTCAGACTACCAGGTAAACATCCTGCGACCATTGATGGTTATGCTCGAGCGACGCGACGCATTTCAGCTTATTTTAATCGCCTTGATAACACTTAGTGATAAAGTGAATTTATATATTGATTCGTCGGCTTTTCAAGAAGATCTTGAGGATGGTAGCCTCCAAAGGTAAGCCACTTACTTTTGCCGCTAAATGTCAAATTTACTAATTCTGTTTCCGTTTTAACATCGAAAATTACAATTTGTATTTCAATTTTATCTGGTTTTCCAGACCATTCTGTAGCTCTATCTTCCCAGCCAAGAATTACAGGCTTTGCGTAATAGCCATATTTTTCACTATCAATTGTATTTAAGCATTCATCACCAATACAAGAGTGAGTAACGTCGACATTGCTTGTGTTTTTAGCAAAGGCATTTTGTATTGCCTTAGCCGTCATCCTTCCCGAATTTCTATACTCAATTTGGTCGTACCAGCCATTTTCAGGGGGGGAAATCAACACTCCGACTGTAGGATCGAGCTTTACTTCAGTGGTTTGCAATTCACTATATTTATACGAAGAACTACACCCTGCTAATACAGCTAAAGCCCCACATAAAACTATATTCTTTTTCAGCATGTGTTACCTTCCTATTTAGTCATGTTAACGCTCAAAACAGCAGCGGATTCATGTGTCAGTCTGACTTTTCTTGTTATAACTATTTTGTCCTGCCTACTGTACTAAATGGCGGGTTTAGGCATCTAATAAGAGACCAGCATGAGTAAACATAACATAGTTTTTATTGGCATGGACACGCACAAATCATTTATTGAGGTCGCTTATATTAAAGATGTGCATGACGTAAAACTCATTCATCTAAGAAAAAGTCCATTTACTAAACAAGTGGTTACTAAACTGGTTAATCAGTTTGAGGTCCTTTGCTATCGGTTGTTCACTTCACTTGACCATTGCCGTTATGTTATGCCCATTTAATACACTAGATACTACCACTTGCAACTTTGTAGTAAACCGCAACAAAAAGCCCTGCAAATAACAGAATAGTTAATAATATCTTTATCCAAATGAATTTCATAATGTGTAATTCCAGATTAACGATTAAAAGTAAAAAAGGCCTGTCACTCTAGGAGTAACAGG
>NZ_JASJHF010000201.1:0-19318 GCF_033791185.1 Moritella sp.
GGGGCTAGTCCCTATAGCCCGTCATCTCGCCGTTGGTTAAATATCTTATATATTGATGTTAGCGCGGTACCGGAATTTGCATTATGTTCAATTGCTCAACAGCGTGTTGGCAGTAATGAATTCCAACAAGAGTTACATGCAGTACGAGCCACTGAATGGGTGGATTACAGCGAAGTATCACGGTTAAAAATGAGCGTGTTACCGCTGTTATTTAGCGAGTTTCAACAACGTCATTTGGCTAAAAATAGCCAGCGAGCGCAAGATTTTGCCGCATTTGTTGCCAAAGGTGGCGATAGCTTACTGCATCAAGCAACTTTTGATGCGCTTCATCAACAGCTACATGATAAAGATGATAGCGTTTGGGGCTGGCAAGTATTCCCTGTTGAATTACGTGATATCAACAGTGACGCGGTACAAGCTTTTATTAAACAAAATAAAGCCGCGATTCAACTGTATATGTACTTGCAGTGGATTGCAGATGAGCAGATCGGCGATGTGCAAAAATTTGCTTTAGAGCAAGGCATGCACATGGGACTTTATCGAGACCTAGCTGTTGGCGTTGCTGATAGTGGTGCTGAAGTATGGGCCGATGACGGTACTTTATGTCAAGACGTAAGCATTGGCGCGCCACCAGATGTATTAGGGCCTTTAGGACAGAATTGGGGCTTGCCGCCACTGAATCCTGCGCAGTTAAAAGCCACTGGTTATGAGGCTTTTGTGCAACTATTACGTGCTAACATGCAGCATTGTGGTGCCCTACGTATCGACCATGTATTAGGCTTGTTACGCCTATGGTGGATACCGAAAGGTGAAAACGCTACAGCTGGCGCTTATATGTATTATCCAGTGCAGGATATGCTGGCTATTTTGGCGTTAGAAAGTCAGCGTCATCAGTGCGCTGTGATTGGTGAAGATTTAGGGACTGTGCCTGATGAAATCGTTAGCTTGTTAAGTGACGCGGGGATTCATTCTTACAAAGTATTCTTTTTTGAAACAGCGAAAGATGGCGGCTATTTCTCACCAGCTCATTATCAAGCGCAATCAATGGCAACCCTGTGTACCCATGATATGCCAACACTACGCGGCTTCTGGCATTGTGAAGACCTTAAGTTAGGCCAAAAGATAGGCCTGTATCCAGACCCGTCACAGCTTAATAGTTTGTTTGATGATCGTAGTAAATCAAAACAAGAAATACTCAACAGTGTATCGTGGCACGGTAACCTGTCGGAATCTGTAGGACGCAACGCAAATTATGTGCCTATGGACCAAGCGCTGAGTAACAGTTTACAATTACACTTAGCTGCCGGTTCAAGTAGCTTGTTAAGTTTGCAACTCGAAGATTGGCTCGCCATGGATAAGCCTGTGAACGTCCCCGGAACGGTTGATGAATATCCGAACTGGCGCCGTAAGCTATCTGCTACATTGGATGACATGTTTAGCTGCCCGAATGTTAATTATTTGGCGGCAGAGTTGACAGCGGCACGTGCTAAAGCCAGCAAATGTGCAGATGAACTCGCTTAATTTGTGATAAATTAAGCACAGTATAAATTTAAATTAAACAAGGAGTCTGGTTTGCCAGTCTCCTTGTTTTGCTTTAATGAGAAGAAGGATATTTCAATGCAGGCAACTTCAAAAGCAGTGCGCAATGTTCTAGCAAACAGTGTCGTAGCGCAGGCTAGTGTGGCCGTGATCCACAACCTTGAGGCATATTCTGGCTTGATGCCAAGTATGGAAACATTACATACTCCAAAACTGATGCACAAAGAGATGGGGGCCCAATGTATTACTTTTATGCATGCCGGTCAGCGTATCTCGGGTGTGCGCTTTTTAGTGTTTGCACCGCATGCCAGTAAAGTCAGTGTGGTTGGTGATTTTAATGACTGGAATACCAACGATCATGCCTTGCGCCAATTGGATGCGGGCTTGTGGGGAGTATTCATTGCTGACTTAAACGTTGGTGAACGCTATAAATTTGCGATTGTCGATCATGCTGGAAAAAGCTTACCGCATAAAGCGGATCCATGGGGGGCACACGCAGAACAGTATCCTTCGTTTGCCTCACTCGTGTATCAACAAGACAGCTATCAATGGCAAGATAACGCATGGCAACAACGTGCAGTCACCGAAAAGCATAAACAAGCATTATCATTTTATGAATTGCATGTTGGTTCTTGGTTACGTGACGAACAGGGCGAGTTTTTAAATTACCGCCAATTAGCGGCCAAACTTATCCCGTATTTACAAAAGCTGCATTACACCCATGTTGAATTGATGCCGATTTCGGAGCACCCGTTCTACGGTTCTTGGGGTTATCAGCCGATTGGTATGTTTGCGCCGACCAGCCGTTTTGGTGATCCTGATGACTTTAAATTTTTTGTTGATCAATGTCACCAAGCCGGTATTGGTGTGATCATCGATTGGGTACCCGCGCATTTTCCTGAAGATGACCACGGTTTAGCTAATTTTGATGGCACGCCATTATTTAATGATCCGGATCCGAAACGCGGTTGGCATCAAGATTGGCACAGTTATATTTATGATTGTGGTCGTGATCATGTACAACGCTTTTTAGTATCGAATAGCTTGTATTGGTTAGAGCAGTTCCATGTTGATGGTATCCGCGTTGATGCCGTTGCGTCGATGCTGTATCTCGATTACTCGCGTAATGATGGCGAGTGGATCCCCAATTGTGATGGTGGTAATCATAACTACGATACCATTAAGGTATTAAAGTGGATGAACGAAGAAGTTTATACCCACTTTCCTAATGCCATGACGATTGCTGAAGAGTCAACAGCCTATCCTGGGGTATCAAAACCGACGTTTTTAGGGGGCTTAGGGTTTGGTTTTAAATGGAACATGGGCTGGATGCACGATAGCTTGAGCTATATGCAGGAAGAACCGATTAACCGTCGCTACCATCACGATACCATCACATTCCCGTTAGTTTATGCTTTTAGCGAAAACTATGTACTGGCTTTGTCGCATGATGAAGTGGTGTACGGTAAAGGTTCGTTACTGGGTAAAATGCCCGGTGATGAATGGCAGAAGTTTGCTAATTTACGTGCATATACTGGTTATATGTATGGCCAGCCAGGTAAAAAACTTAACTTTATGGGCGCTGAATTAGGCCAGTTAGCGGAGTGGAATCATGATGCTCAGCTAGATTGGGGGGTGTTGGCTAATCCAAATAATGCTGGTATCCAGCGTTTAACCGCAGATTTGAATCAACTGTATCAGGCACAAGTTGCCTTGTATCAATTGGATTGTGATCCGGCTGGTTTTGAATGGCGATTACAAGATAACAACACCGAAAGTGTGTTAGCCCATGAACGTATTGGTGACAATGGCGAACGTATTTTGGTGATCAGTAACTTCACCCCAATACCAAGGGATAACTTCCGTATTGGCGTACCGAATGCAGGTCGTTATGAGTTGCTGCTAAACACCGATGCTGAGTGTTACGCGGGCAGTAATTACCCTGTGGTAAGCAGTACTGATAGTGATAAATTACCGAGTCAGGGACTTGCTGATTCGTTACGTTTAACCCTGCCGCCACTTGCCACTGTGTTTTATCGTTGGCATCCAGCGCAGTAGTAAGCAGCTGAACAATGACGCATCATAATTAAAAAAACCAGCCTCGTGCTGGTTTTTTTGTGGCTTACTGACGGGTTCTTATAGACTGACGGGGTCTTATAGATAGCTAACTAACGGCTGTTTTGCCGGTGAACGCCGTTGTTATCAGTGATTAGCATCATCAATTCTGCGTTAAGTGGGTTATATTTCCCCTCTTCACAATACTTTACAATACTTTTACATATATGACTGTTATTTTGCTTCAATTAGTTTATAAACACCCATGGACCTATCGCGTAAGTTCGCGCTAAAATACTTAAATAATAACGGGTTGGCCTTTGCTTAACAGATTGGTTTTTACGGTGATTAAGGGTGCTTTTTCGAACTTACTGTACCATTTTCAATGCATTTATCTGCCAGTCGGTATAAATGCGACGGAGAAACATCATGATTGATTATGTATCTATTTTTATCTTCTTATTTGCGGTGATCGACCCGATTGGGACTGTGCCTGTTTTCTTGGCGGTGACAGCTCGACACAGCGAACGTGAGAAAAGAAAAATAGCTATGATTGCTACGTTAGCAGCGGCGGCAATTTTGATTTTATTTATTATGGTCGGTGAAATTATTCTTACCGCGATGAATATACCGCTGTCGGCATTTCAAATTGCCGGAGGGATTATTCTTTTCTTGTTTGCGCTTTCGATGATCTTTGGTGAAAGCAAGCCAGAGCAAGAAGTAAAATTGGCGAAAAATGTCAGTGAAACGGCGATATTCCCGTTGGCGATGCCTTCAATCGCGAGCCCAGGCGCGATGCTGGCAGCGGTATTGCTGACTGAGAATGCCAAATATTCTATTTTTGAACAGCTTCAAGTGGCAGCTACATTATTAGTCGTATTACTGGTTGTGCTTATCTTAATGCTTGGTGCTAGCCGCATTCACCGCGTGATAGGTAACAGTGGCGCAAGTGTGATTAGCCGAGTCATGGGATTAATTTTAGCGTCTGTGGCAACGGCAAATACGCTGGAAGGGATTAAAGCATATTTCGGATTATAACAGCACTTTATCACTAAGAATAAGTGTCGGGAAACCGACACTTAGCTAGATACTGACATTTAACCCCAAAAAACCATTACCCGCTCAATCATCCAGAACATAGTGATACCACCAACCGCGTAGGCTATCGGCTTCTCTAAATAACTTAATCCGTTAACCGAATGGTGTATAACCCCTGGCGAGTTATGCCTATAGGGTAAATGTTGAATACCTTTTAGTAGCATGGTCACTGCCCAAACGATAGCCATTACCGCGGTCACAAATGCTATTTGGCCAATCTCAACGCCGACATTAAATGCCAAGAGCGCTGCTGGGATCTCTGCTTGTGGTAGGCCGATATCGCCCAGCGCAGCGGCAAAACCAAAACCGTGTAATAAGCCAAACGTAGCCGATACCAAGATCGGATAACGCCAAGTTAACGTGTCACGCCGTGACTGTACAATCTCTCTGGCCAGAAATACGATTGAAAGCGCAATCACCGCTTCAACGGGTTGTACAGGAACCTGTATTAACTCTAGCGCGGCCAGTGTCAGAGTGATGGAATGGGCAATGCTAAAACCAGTAATGGTGATCAATATACGTCGGCATGAACCGGCAATAAAAATAAGGCAAGCCACAAACAACAAGTGATCAATGCCTTGCCAGATATGCTCGGCACCGAACACTAAGTAGGTTTTAGCTACGTCCCAGCCATGTGGGGCTGTTGCGACCACGAATGCTGGCGCGGCGGGGGTTAAGCGTACCACATCAGTGGAACTATCAAGTCGGTGGATGCGCACGAGTACTTCGCTGGATATCGCAGTTAATCCCGCTATGGTAATGGTCGTACCTGCCAGTCCGCCACGGCGACTAATAATAGAGCGTTCAATCAGCGCGCCTCCGACAATGGTGCGGCTGAGCGGCTTGATGATTTTTATGTCATTGGCAAAAACCACCTGCAGCGGCAATTTTTTATCCAAACCACGGGTTGGTACTTTCCACAGCACGGCGTAATCTTCGGCACTGCGTTGCTGTAACTCAAGGTAAGCTGGGCGGTATTCATCGGCATAGGCCGTTGCAGCTGAAAGCAATAACAGCATGATACTGCAAAGGCATTGTTTCATAACCATACCTTAGTCATGTAAAACGCGATCGTGCTCTGGATATCACGGTCAGTATTTACATAGTCGGCCACCGTTACCTTATAACGTTTACGCAAGCGCTCATAAACCGCCTTGTTAGCCTCTCTACGTTGTAATGATGTCCAGTCGCGAACGACTTGTTTACGCACGCTATTAAGATTGGCTGGCCGACCATCAATGCGCTCATCAATACGCACTAAGTGCCAACCAAAACCGGATGCTATCGGCCCTTGCCAACGACCGGTCGGCGTTTCCCGTAGCGACTGTAAAAACGGATGTCCTAATACGCGTTCAACCTCGCTCTCTGGCATGCGTTTAAATTGATGACTGAGCATTAACGGATCGCCCAAGGTGTCTGCAGTGCTATCGTTGTGGTTGAGTATGGTTAATAGTTTAATTGCTTCATGTTGCGCATTTTCACCGTGTCTGCGGGCGTTAATATAAACCTGACGAAAACTGAAACGAGCTGGCAGGCGGTAGCTTTCCTGATGCGCGGCCAGATAGGTGATCAGTTGTTGTTCCTCGGGTTCATTTGCTGTGGCAATATCTTCGGATAAGAACTCCAACTTCTGTACCAAGCGGCGCTTAATAATCGGATCATCACGATCCAAACCTATCGCTAATGCCTCTCGGTACAGTACTTGCTCGCGCACGTAGTTTTCGATCAACCCCTCCAATTCCCGATCATTGGGTAAACGTTGCCAGCGCTTTTCAAAACCCGATGTTAGTACTTGTATATGACCCGTGGTTACGACTATTTCTGCATTTGGCGCTAACGTTTCATCCGCCACCTGCTGAAATAGTGCGAATATCGCAGCGCCAATTAATAGAAATACCAACAAGGGTTCTTTAAATACTTGGTTCATTATGTTATCTACCGTCCTATTGGGTGTATGGCTATTGGTTGTGTTCGGCTATTTACTTCGTCGGGGTATACCAGATTGGTGAGGTATAAGCGCGTTCCCTAGTGATCATTGGCACTTCTGCAGGCATTTTTATGTTATAAAACTCAGCCTCGTAAGCGGTCCAGCGAGGGGTGGGGATTTCGATAACCCGCGCATAGTAAAAAGCACTTTGTGAGGCATCAAAATTGGGATCTTGCCAAACGGTGATGAGCTCAGGTTCACCGATAGAATTAGTCCAGGTTGCACTCGCGATATTGACAGTGTTACCAACAGCAGGCAGTTTGCCTTTAGCATCAACTTTGCGATTATCAGACCAGACGACATCGTAAACCTTTTCATGCAACGCTCCTTTGTTATCCAGCCAGCCTTTGATAATTTGAATACGATCTAGATTACCGCTGAGTGGATCTTTTAATGCAGCGACCAGAAACGTCGGTGCTTTTTTGCCTTCAGGTAGGGAGGTCAGATTAGCCCCCATAGGAACCCCTTTGGCATAACCTGCTCTGGCCGGTTGGCGGTCGCTGGCGTCTTTTATATCAAAATCCCAACCACCAAAGAAGCGCACCACCATGCGACTGCCGGTGGTGGCATAAGTTTCTTTGCGTTGCATAGCATCGAAGATAGAGGCTCGAGTATTTTCATTGGCCCATACCGCCGCCCAGCCTGATGCCGCTGGTGCATAACCCTTGTATTCTCCTTTGGCTACTTTGGCCATAGGATGTAAGAAGCGGTCTTTGTTGGGCTCGCCACCGGAGTGTTTTCCGAAAAAGTTGTCTTCCTGAGCGGTTGCTAAACCAGTATGGCTGTCGGTGGAGCCGATCAAACCAAATTTGTAAGGGTTAGTACCGAGTTTTTTCTCCAGTTGCAATCCGGTTTTCAGTGCCGAGCGCGCATATTCACCCTTTAACATCTCTTTCTTTTTCAACTCACTGATATCGAGGTTACCGATATCCCAGGTTTCATAGTCAGCGAACTCATCATTGGTAGACAGGTAGGCATGGGTTTCACCGTCGCCTTTAATTTGGGTTACTTCATATAGCCGCTCTCGTTTAGCGCGGGTTTCGACGTATTCTTTGTCGATTTCATTACCTTTAAAGGTGGTGGTTTCTGGGAACATAATACCGTTACTCAGATTACCATTATGGGCAATGGCTAATACTTGGCCCGCGGTTTTTTCTTCGTAGCGATCCATCCAATGCCATAGATCAACGGGGTTATTACTGCCCAGCGGAGGGGTTGCGGTAAACGGTTCTAACAGTTTGGCGCGATCGGCATTATCTCGATACATCACTACGCGATGCAAGTTATTGCCTTTATCTAACGAGGTCCATTCGTAACCGATGAAAGCAGTAAAATGGCCGGGGTCGTTAGCATCTTCAGCCGCATCGATAATGCCATCCCAAGTGTTGCGATAGAGGCTGGTACCTGGCAACGACATTAACTCTTCAGGGAATTTTCCCTGAGAAAAAAGGCCAATAATATCAGCTGCCGCTCTCACGCCTTCCTGACCGCCAGCTTTAATCATGGCATTCCATTCGCGGCCTTTTTCACTTGCCATTACAAAGGGGGCGCCGGACTGTAATTCAGGGTACAGCCCCATGTTGTCTGAGTGATCTGCCACCACTAAAAAATCCAGCGGCCGCGATAACCTGACTGGCTGACCGGTTGATGAAATCACTTCTTTACCTTTGGCAAACAGATAAGCATCCGCTGGCAGCAGGGAGGCGCCAAAAGTGCCGGCGTCAAATGAAATTGCGGTATGTAAATGGGTATCCCCCCAAAGCGGTCTATCTGGGAAATTACGCTGTGCATAGGGTGAGTAGGTCACTTTTTTACCCGCCGAGAACATCGCAGAGGTATCATCGCTGACAATACCGCCGCTGCCTGTCGAGTGAGCAATTGGGCTGAGCGCAAGAGTGGTAAGCACAACGGATGCAATGGCCGTTTTTTTAAATGTTGTAGTGATTAGCATAAGTTTTCCTGTTTATTTTGTCTAACCAGGGCTGCAGTGGGCTGTTGGGCTGCGACAGGGAGAACCGCGCTGAACGGCAGTTCTTACCTTACTTATCGTGTGAAGTAATTGTGGCAGCTCTGTCTGAGTGTAGTGGAGAATGTCACAATAATATTGTTTGATAGGTCGAAAATGCGCAAGAAATGTAAAACATGACACGGTGCACGATAATGCTTATTAAGAAGGGGGGGCTATTTAGCTGGATAGTAGCAGATAGAAATAGCTGGCAGGGGGTAATAGTCGCCCCTGCCAGCTATGTTAACTAAGAAATACTAAGGGAAATATTTCCTTGCGTATTCTGCTGATTTAGCGAGTAAAAACAATGATGGTAAAACAATCACAAAACCTAAAATAAAGATTAAATTATGATTTTCTAGTAATTCATAGGTCGAGTACACCGCAATACACAGTAATAGAGCAATGTGTAACTTGTGGAGTTTTGGGTTGTTTATTGAAAATTTACAGTATTTTCTAATCATAATTGTTATTTTGCCGTATTAAGCGCTTTAATTATGTGGGTATTATACACACCTCTATATATGCTTAAAGTTATGTGCTCACATAAATACTAAAATATGTATCTTGGAGTAGTATTTATTTACTTATTTGTTCTACACGTAGTTAATTCTAAATTACGACTGCAGCTGAACTGGGCGTTTCATTTTTTTGGCTATCATTTTTAAACTCACATCATGTATGTCATGCTGATTTCATATACGTCTACTAGTCTTGTTAAAAAAACAAGGAGATGGTTGATGAAAAAGCTAAGTGGAAAGTTGAGTTTAATTGTGTGCGGTATGGTTGTGTGGTTACAGCCAGCCTTGGCTGAAACGGCAGGTAAAACCTATTTAAACCCTGCAGTTGGTTATCATATGTTTGGTTCGGATCTGGGTATTGAAGACGGCGAAGCATTGGTGATTGGTGGTGAATACGTCATTAGTCCTAAATTTGGTGCTGAAGTTAGCTACCTTTATGGTAGTTCTGACGCTAAGGTTGGAAATGCTGATGTCGATAATTCTCAATATACCCTTGATGGCCTTTATTACACGCCGACCATGGGTAATTTTCAACCGTTCTTAAATGCTGGTGTTGGTCATGGCTCGTTTGATGCTGGTTCGGCGGATACAAAAGAAACACAGCTTAATCTAGGTCTTGGTAGTCGTTATCATTTTAACCATAAGTGGTCTGCGCGATTACAGGCTAAAATGATTAATAGCTTAGATGAGGAACGTTGGGATTCATTAGTTACTGTTGGTATTAGCTATGCTTTTGGTGGGTCAGATAAAGCAACAGCTGTTGTGTTACTTGACGGTGATGGTGACGCGGTCCTTGATGAAAATGATAAATGCCCTAGCACGCCTAGCGGAGTTTATGTCGATGCTGTGGGTTGTGCATTTGATCGCGATGGTGACGGTGTTGCCGATTACCTCGATCAATGTCCGGATAGTCCGTCTCTGGAGAATTTAGATGAAAATGGTTGTGCGATTGTTGTTGCTGTAATAGAGGAACCGGAATCGATTAAACTAGAAGTTAAATTCGCCAATAATTCGGCTGACATTCCAGAAAGTGCTAAAGCTGAGATTAAAGCGGTTGCTGATTTGATGACGCAGTTCACTAATGCAAATATTGAAATTGCTGGGCATTCGGATAGTAGTGGTAATGCTGATTATAATAAAAAACTATCACAACGCCGTGCTGATGCGGTTCGCGATACTATCGTAAACGAATATGGCGGCGATGCTGCACGTGTTACTGCAGTAGGTTATGGGCAAGAACAACCGGTTGCTAGTAATAGTACTAAAGAAGGGCGTTTAGAAAATCGCCGAGTGATGGCTGAAGTGAGCTATAAATAAAATATATTGATGACTGATAATATTGTGTTTTGTTAGCCCTAAAACACGGTATGTTAAATAACAAAGCCAGCGTAAGCTGGCTTTTAAATATAACGTATTAATCAATACTAGTGTGTTGTATGTACATCATAGAGCTCAGCGTCTACCTCTTCTCCTTTCGCTGGGCGAGGTACGATTTCAAATTTAGTATCAAACTCAACCAAAGAACCCATCAATTTATTTAATACTGTTTTATCACCTTTTAGGCCAGCTTCTTTTGCTGCAAACAATGCTTCTAGTGTTGTTTGCTTCAGCACAAGTTTAGTTACATCACTGCGGTTAACATACAGTGTGGCATCTGCTTCTAATGCTTCTTCTACCTTGATATTACTTAGGTTACCGTTAGACATTTCGACAAAAAACGTGTCTTTTGAATCGGGTAACACAACATTCAGTGTGAATGGGGTATTTTGTGCTTTCAATGAATCCACTCTGACAGCCATGTAATCCAATAAATTTTCAATTGTCATGTTGGCAAGTACATCTGGAGATGCTGTTTTAGGTGCGCCTGGTTTGGTACCGATACGCAACTCTTGAGCGCCTGTTAGATAGATATTTCTCCAACCAGCACCTTCAGATTGGTAACCAAGTTGTTCGTAGGTATCAGCTAATAATTTACGTGCATCTTGGTTTTTAGGCTCAACTTGAACCACCTTATTTAATACGGTGGCGACAAAACGGTATTCACCTTTTTCAAAATCAGCGTAAGCTTTTTTGACTATCACGTCACTGCCGCCCATGTATTCAACAAATTTCTCTGCTTGAGGCGCAACAGGTAGCGGGTTAAGGTTTGCAGGGTTCATATCAAAGTAACCCAAGTACATGTTATAAACGGCACGTGCATTATGTGAATAAGTGCCGTGGTAACCATTGGTATACCATGCCTTTTGAATTGATTGCGGCATTACCTCATAAATCTTGTCACCTAAATCTTGCATTACATAACCATCGTTGGCTAGGCGAAGTGTTTGGTTGTGGGTGAACCCATAGGCATCACGTTGCATTTTTAAGAAGTCGGAGATTTCTTCATTCCCCCAAACTGGCGCAGAGTGAGCAGAGAACAACACTTCAGTTTCATTACCCCATGTATGTAACATCTCATTGATTTTTTTAGACCAAAGCAAACCATCTCGCACTTTTGCACCACGCAGGGTATATAAGTTATGCATGCCTTGGTAAGTTAATTCTGCCGACCATAGGGTTTTCATACTTGGAATGTAAGTGACCATTTCAGATGATGCTTCTGTACCTGATGCATCCATAAAGATCATTTCTAGACCATCAATGGTTAATGTTTCAAATTCATCTTTCTGGTTTAATTCATAGTCAGGTAGCACATAAGTAATTTCGCCTGTTGATAGGCCTTTTGCGAGCGCAGCATCAACAATACCGTGTTCATCGCGATTTAATGTTGCGCCATATTGGTATGCCGTACGACGAGACATGGCATTACCTGCAAGTACATTTTCATCAACAATCTCTTTGGTGATGTTTTTTGAACCGTATACTTTTATATTTGGGAACGCATCTTTAATTGCGCGAGAACCACCAAAGTGATCGGCATGTGAGTGTGAGTAGATCATGGCGACAATCGGTAAGTTGCCTGCTTCAGGTACATTTTCTTGGAAGAATTTAAGTGATTGTTCCGCTGACTCTTTTGTTAATAATACGTCGTATGCGATCCAGCCGTTGTCACTGCGGATAAACGAGATTGAAGCAAGGTCTGCCCCACGAACTTGATACACTTTACCTGGAACGACTTCATATAGACCTGTTGCAGCTTGGTTTAATACTGCTTGGCGCCAAAGCGATGGGTTTACTGAATCGGGAGCTTTATCGGCATTGGCTGCACTTGGGTCAATAAAGTCGAAACTGTTACGGATAAGATCACCGGTTTTTTGATCAAATGCAGCAATTAAGCCGCGGTTATTATTGTCAAAAGCGCGGGTATCTTTATAGTTAAGTGTTTTAGAAAAATCTTGGTTATAGTCAATTGTTGCTTGGGTTGCGGCTTTACCACCTTGATTGCCAATCTCACTAAAATGTTCATGATCATGTTGTGCTGCAACAGCGCCAAATGAAATGGAAAAAATTAAAGTTGCTAAGGTTGTTTTTTTCATAATGCATCACTCATATTAACAATAAGATAAGGCGGTATTTATTGCCTCGTTTTGATGATCTAACTATAAGTGGATTCACTATAAACAAAAACAGGGTGAAGCTTATGCTTATCATAAGCAGTGGTTATGCTAAATCTAAATAAGGTTTTCTTTAATCGTATCGCGTAGCTTTTTATGGACAGGATCTTTAATGAACCGCTTGTGATAAATCATATGGTATTCAATCTCGCGAATGGTGAAGGGCATTGGCAGTACCTGTAGGCGCAAGGATTTGGCTATGTGAGAAAGTCCGGCAGGTATTGCGGCCACATAAGGTGTTCCCTGTACCGCTAACATCACATTGGCGGGGCTAGAAACCTGCACTTTAACATCCCGTTCTCGTAATATCGGGCTTTGACTAAAAAACTCAACTGCACGCATATTGTGACGTAATAGGTTCATGACTACATGACCGGCCTGACGGTATTGCTCAATCGTTATGTGGCCTTGAATTTCGGGGTGGCTGTGGCAGCAAATCAATATTAAAGGTTCGGTGTGGATTAACTCAGAACAAAAGCTACTGTCTTTTTGGGTGATATTGTCAATGGCCAAATCAATGGTGCGCATACGTAAATCGTTAAATGTTTTATCTTCGGTATCACCTGACTCAATCAATTTGGTATTAGGTACGCCGATTAATTTTAACAGAATGCTTTCTGGCGCAGTCACAATGAACTGTTTTTTAGAATCGATAGCATTATCTACGACATCGACAATGCTCACTACCTGTTGATAAAATTGTTGTGCACTCGTTGTTGCTGTTAAATTACGACCACTGCGTATGAATAATTGATAGCCTAAATACTCTTCCAAGCGTTTTACTGAGGCACTAATTGCAGGCTGAGAAACATTCAAAAAATCAGCTGCTTTAGTAAAAGAGTTAAACTCATAAACCTTAATAAAAGGCTTAATTAAGTTCATATCAAATTCCTTCATTTATCCTCCAATTTACTTTCCATAATGAGTCAATACGCGTCTATTCGACCTCTTTAATACTGAACACTTTGTTATCGCGTACCTAGTGATATCACTGTATTAAAACACTATAACCATCATATTGTTAATATTAATTACAGGCAGAGAGCAACTCCTGTTCTATATTTAATAAGGGCTATGTTTCAAAGGGAGTTGGCATGTGATTTAAGGCTTATATAGCTGGGTTCGTAAGGGCCCGCTTTGCTGGTATGGATCTTAGGATCTTTTCTTCTACCTTAACTTATTATCGTCAATAACCGTCCCGTATTGGTGGGTATTGACGACTATACCACAGCAGGAATATACACGATGAATATTACCTTTCTCGGTGGCACCGAAACGGTTACAGGCTCAAAATATTTTGTAGAATCGGGCAATACTAAGATATTAATTGATTGCGGCATGTATCAAGGTTACAAATGGTTACGGGAACGTAATCGCGAACCGCTGCCGTTAGATATTCAATCCCTCGATGCTATCGTTCTCACTCATGCACACTTAGACCATTCTGGTTTTATTCCGGCCTTATATAAGCAAGGTTACCGAGGGCCTATTTATGCGCATGCCGCGACGATCAGTTTATGCGGTATTCTGTTGCCGGATAGCGGTAAGATCCAAGAGGAGGATGCCCGCTATTTTAGTAAATATAAAATTAGTAAACACAAATCCCCTGAACCCTTGTATGACAAGAAGACTGCAGTGGATAGCTTAACGCTATTTAAAGCGGTACCTTTTGATCAAGCTTTTACAATTGGCAATATTACGGTGACACTGCAAACTGCCGGTCATATCTTAGGGGCTGCGAGTGTTATTTTGCAGGTTGAAGGTAAACGAATAGGGTTCTCCGGTGATATTGGTCAGCCTGACGATGTCATCATGTATCCACCTAAACCTTTACCTAACCTTGACCTGCTAATGCTTGAATCTACCTATGGTAATCGCTTACACGGCGATGATGATCCGTATGAACAGTTAGCCCAAGTGGTTAACGCCACGGCGAAAAAGGGCGGGACATTGTTAATCCCCAGTTTTGCCGTGGGCAGAACGGAGGCTATTCAACATATGTTAGCAACTCTGATCGCCGAAGAACGTATTCCTAAATTACCCATCTACCTCGATAGCCCCATGGCAATTAGTGTGTTTGATATTTACTGTCAGTTTGATGAGTTACACCGATTAAACAGAGCGCAATGCCATGCGATGACTAACTTGGTTCAGTTTACCCGAGATGTTGAAGAATCAAAATTACTGCATGATATTGTGATGCCGCACATCATTATTGCCGGTAGTGGCATGGCAACGGGTGGGCGTATTATCCATCATATGAAACGGTTGATTGGCGATCATCGTACAACGGTATTGTTTATCGGTTATGTCAGTGGTGGTACCCGTGGGGCGAAAATGTTGTCGGGTTGTGAACGGGTTAAAATTCATGGTCAATGGTTACCGATAAAAGCCGATATTGAGGTATTAAATGGCTTATCTGGACATGGTGATTACCTTGACTTAACCAATTGGCTGCAAGCGTCAAAGTTAACCAAAAATACGCAAATTCAATTGGTTCACGGTGATCCTGATGCCAGTGAAGCAATGCGCGATCATTTACGCCAACATACTAAATTTGATGTTGAAGTCGCGAGCTACCATAAGATATTACGACTTTAACCTCAATAGTTCGATGCCGTTACTGCGTTACCGCTATTTTAGTTTAGGATAGTTAATACTAACGTATTCCGGTTCTGCAACACCTGCCTCTTGGTTCAATACACGTGTTAGTGCGAAGTAATAATTGGTCAAGGCATTAGCAAAGCGGGGTAGGGTTTCTGGAATGTTCTTTCCGGCTTTATCCACCAGTACTAATTGGCGCACGACTTTCTTACTTAAACTGCGACATTGATGCAGCTGGATCACAGGTCCGGTACCTCTTGGCAGTACAAAGCGTTTTGCATTATCTGTGACTTGGGCTTTAAAGTGATTAAGGTCTGTTAAAAGCGCTTGTATATCTTCTTCAAAGATCCCACATTTACCACGGATAGACCCATTCAGATTAAAAATCTTTGGCTGTAAACGTTCAAGCGATTCTCGAACTTCCGTGTTGGTTATTTGTGATAACGCAAGTCCTGTATAAGTACATAACTCATCCGTTAATATCTCAAAGTCACAAAGAGGGCTGTCTTCAAAAATGAAAGGATAGCAAAGTTCATCTATATTGCCCGACGCTTTTAATGTCATTACGTTACCGCTTAATTAGAATTTAATGAGCTACCTTAACATAGCTTGTTATTTACTGGGTATAGGTGCGTTATATTATCTTTTTGTACTTATGTAGAATATCTTGCTATAGCCACGTACAATACTCGGCATCTTTTGAATACGGTGAAAATCCGTAACGGGCGCGCCACTGTGTGGTGCTAATAGCATGATTAATGATGTTATGGCACTGAGTCAGATTCTAAGATCACGGTTTACAATCAGGTAAAGCGTTTTAATTTGTACGCGATTTACAGGAGTTTCCATGTCTTGGGCTAGTTTTAAGCATATTTTCTATACGTTCATTTTATCTATTTCATTTTCACCTTCATTATTGGCGAATACCAGCTATCCATTGACCATCACTGACGGATTAGGCAGATCCATGGTCATTGAAAAACAGCCGCAAAGGATTTCATCAAAAACCTTATTTACGGATGCAGTATTATTAGATCTCGTCGATGATTCGGCTTTATCCAGTTTAACCGACCTTGCCATTAATCCTAATTACTCACTTATTATTGAGCGTTTGCCTAAAGGTGTGCCGTTATTAGGGTTGAACATTGAAATGATTATCGCTAATCGCCCAGATATCGTGTTTGCCGCGAACTGGACTGATCCTGGCAAACTTACTATTTTAGAGAATGCGGGCATTACCGTGTTTCGTTTGCAAGCGCCTAATAATCTCACTGATATTGAGACTGAAATATTACGCGTGGGTAAGATCGTCAATAAAAATGCCGAAGCGCTGAAAATTGTGGCGACGATGCGCTCACGGTTAAAGGCTGATGTTGTGCCCGTGGACCATAAGTTAACAGGCATGGATTACAACCCTTGGGGAACTTCTAGTGGCAAGGCATCTTCGTGGAATGGCCTGTTAGAACAAGCACATGTCGTCAATATAATTAAAGATTACGCCACAGACAAATATGGCCAAGTGCCGATCTCTAAAGAAATGATCATCGCGTTAAATCCAGAGGTATTATTTATACCTGCGTGGGTATATGGAGACGAAAATACCGCCAATAAGTTTAGGCAAACCGTGTTATCCGACCCCTCATTGCAATCGGTGAGTGCCATTAAGCATAACCGAGTCTATCAAGTTCCTCATGCTCTGCGCGGTGTATATAGCCAGTATTACGTGGATGCGATCCGTTTTATTAATCATTCTGTATATAAGAAGTAAATATGTCTTTTTATCGATTTACTTCAGTGCAAATACTGTGTTCTGCGCTTTTATTTATAGGGTTATTCTTACTGTACTTGAGCTTAGGCGCTATCTACATTCCTATTTTAGATATTTTAGATCTGTTTAAAGCCTATCTAGTCGGGGGCAGTGAATTGGCACTAAAAGAGCAACCGTTAGCCTCTGCGATTGTGTTACATATTCGTTTACCTCGTGCTTGTGCCGCTATTCTAGCGGGTGGGGCACTGGCGCTTGCTGGTGCTTGCACGCAGGGGTTATTCAAAAATCCATTAGCGAGTCCTGATGTGTTAGGTGTTAGTTCTGGCAGTAGCTTTGGTGCTGTGCTGGCGATTGTCACCGGCTTAGCGGTGCTAGACCCTATGTGGTTACCTATTTTTACGACCGCGGGTGCATTGGCTGCGGCGGGGTTAATTTATCTACTCGCATCTCGTCATTCTTCCACTCAGATTTTGTTTCTCATTTTAACGGGGTTGGCGTTATCGAGTTTATTGGGTGGTGCAAGAATGGGGCTGTTGTTAATGGCGCAGCAATATGAGATGAGCCAATTTGTGTTTTGGGCGATGGGTGGATTAGATGGTCGAATTTGGTCGCAGCTAATGTGGCCAGCGCCTGTTATCGCGGTGGTATCGGTTTTATTGTTAAGAGAAAGTCGGTCGTTAAATCTGTTAGCCTTAGGGGAAGAAAGCGCTCATGGCTTAGGCTTGAATGTGAAAAAAACACGATTTAAATTGTTGTTGTATGCCACCTTGCTAACCGCTATGTCGATTGCTGTCGCTGGACCCATTGGTTTTATCGGTTTAATGGTGCCGCATTTAGTGCGTTTAATTATGGGACCAGCACATGAAAAGCTACTGCCTTTCTCGGCGATATTTGGCGTTATTTTTCTGCTGATGTGTGACTTGTTAGGGCGCTGGATCATTGCGCCAAATGAACTCAAAGTTGGCATCATCACCTCCTTTATTGGCGGCTGTTACTTTATTGGTTTAATTATCCGTTTTCAGCGAAAAGGAAACTTAGCATGAGTTCAGCATTACTGACGGTTTCTGGTTTGGGCTATAAAGCGGGCTCTAAAATCTTATTAAACGATATTTCATTTTCGATTCAAGTGGGTGAATTGGTGGGGATCATTGGCCCTAATGGTGCAGGTAAAAGCACCTTAATGAAATGTTTAAGTGGCTTTCAGACTTATAGCTGTGGAGATGTACTGCTTAAGCAACAATCATTATCTACGTTGTCACATTTATCCCGTGCTCGTCAGTTGAGTTATTTGCCGCAATACAATGAAGCCGCGTTTCCGTTTAGCGTGCTGGAAACCATCGGTTTAGGGTTTCATGTTAAACAGCAAAGCCAAGTGGTGTCAGCAAAAACGATTGCATCACAAACCACACAAGCGTTAGCGCTAGTGGGTATTAGCCACTTGCAAGACCGCCTCGTGACTGAATTATCGGGTGGTGAAAAGCAACTGGTTAATTTTGCGCGTTTGTTAGTCCAAGATGCGCCATTGATGTTACTTGATGAACCGACCGCGAGTCTGGATATCGGCCATGAATCGCAACTGATGAATGTATTACACCAAGCGTGTCGACAAGGTAAATCAGCGCTGGTGGCTATGCATAATTTAAATACCGCGGCGGAATTTTGTGATCGGTTAATTTTAGTTAATCAGGGGCAAGTGATGGCAGTGGGCAAACCCAATGATGTATTAAGCGAAACTAACATCGCCTATTTATATCAAGACCTAGTGCGGGTATGTCAACACCCCAAATCAGGTAATACTATTGTTTCGCCGTATAAAAGGTGATGTGATCTAAACCGCAAATTACTCATATACTTAATTATTGTTGCGGATTAGGATTATTACGCTGTTATTTTGATTGCGGTTATATATAATCAACTACACAAATGTCCCCTTAGTTCAGCTGGATAGAACAAGGACCTCCTAAGTCTTAGACGTGAGTTCAAATCTCGCAGGGGATACCAGTTAATCAATAATTAACCTATTTCAACCTGTCAATAGAAGAAATAGAGAATTACTTAATAATTGCATTTTAAAGCTAATAATATGGATTGATTTCGAGGGGAGTTTGTATCGGAACGATTTGTAGGGCAGCGTAAATATTGATGTGCATAACGATTAAAAAAACGCTAGTGAGGGCACTAGCGGTT
>NZ_JASJHF010000202.1:0-16170 GCF_033791185.1 Moritella sp.
GCTCTTGCTGTGCCAGCATCAGATAAGTAGTGTAATTCTTGTAATTTATTAATAAATATCGCGAATACTTTCTTATCAAAAAACTCTGGTGCACTTACCCCATTCAATGATGATAGACGCTCGGCAATCAGCTGGCTACGGTCTTCAAGTTTGGTTCTTTCAATCACTTGGTCATGCTCTAATACGGTAAGTACAATGGCATAACGTTGCAACGTTTCTTGAATATTGGCAGCGAGCAATTTCAATGACATTAGACGCTCATTAATCGGCGTTATCAGCTCATTGTTATTGCTCACGAGTCCCTGTTCTTGCATTTCTGTTAATGTAGTCGTGATGCAATCACTCAATTCATCTTCTGAGTATTTCAAGAACAATTCGGCTTGAATTAACGGATAAAGCTGACGAACTTTGGCGTTAATGTCTGCTACATTTGTCTGTGGTTTTTCTGTCACGATAGCGGCAATCAATGACGGTAGCGCAAACAGGTGTAAAATATTATTACGGTAGAAAGTTAATAACACGGCTTGTTCGTATGACATCGATAGCATTTGTCCTAAGCTATCTTCACGTACGGTGAATTTTTTCAGTGCGATGGCTTGGTCCAGAATTTCTTCTGCGCTGTTTTCAGGCAAAGTGCTGAACTTACTATACGGGTTGTTACGCAGTAATTTTAAGTAACTATCAATTTGCTTAACTAAAATCTCTCGGCTTAATGCCTTGTGTGGCGCTGCGTGTAAAATTAATGCACAAATCGTTAATGAATTTACCGCGGCCGCGCTATTGATATTTACCATTACTTGGTTGGCAAGATCTCGAGTGGTTTGGTTTAACCATTGTGGCTGCTCTTCAACTGGCATATTCATGTCATCACGCCAGTTTTCAACGTGTTTATTCAAATATTGGTTAAGATTGATAGGCTCACCAAAATTAACAAATGCTTGTCCGTAATTTCTAAGTTTTTTAGCGATACCAAATACTTGGAATACGCTTTCTTTTTTCTTATTGGCACCGGATAATTCTTTTACATAGGTGCTGACTTCCATTACGTGATCGTAACCTAAGTATACCGGAACCAAGGTGATTGGTCGGCTCTGGTCTCTTAACATCGCTTGTAAGGTCATGTTGAGCATCCCCGTTTTGGGCGGTAATAACCGACCGGTACGGCTGCGGCCACCTTCGGTAAAGAATTCAACCGAATAACCTTTAGAGAATAATAAGCTGAGGTACTCTCTAAAGATGGTAGCGTAAAGCTTGTTACCTTTAAATGTACGACGTAAGAAGAAAGCGCCACCACGACGGAACATTGGTCCTGCAGGGAAGAAGTTGAGGTTAATACCGGCGGCAATGTGCGGCGGGATCAAACCTTCGTTATAAATCACATACGAAATAAGTAAATAATCCATATGACTTCGGTGGCAAGGCATGAATACGATCTCATGACCATCGGCAGCCAGTTTTCGCACTTGTTCTGCGTTATTGACCTTGATACCACTGTAGATCTTATTCCATAACCAAGACATGAAATTACTGGTGTTTTTTACCAGTTTGTACGAAAAGTCACTGGCAATTTCATCGATATAATCGTTGGCGCGTTTTTCTGCTTTTTGCACTGAAATATTCTGTTCAGCGATTTCCACTTGAATGGCTTTTTTAACTTCTGGATTACGTAATAGTAGTTCAAACAGTTGATAGCGATTCGGCAATTTAGGACCGGATGCCGCTAACTTTTGACGGCTGAAATGGATCTTGGCAACACGAATTAATTTTTGTGCAAGTTTTTCGTCGCTGCCGTGCTGATCGGCCATAAAGCGCAGTGATACTGGTTTATTAAAACGCACTAAGTTGTCTTTGCGGTTAAGACCAACAATCAATGTTTTACGTAAACGACTTGGCGAGATGCTGTTCGCTAATGACAGTAGCGGTACTTGACCTTCTTTGCCTGGTGCACGGCCCCAAAATAGGGCTACGGGCATTAACTGAATATCAAGCGATTTATCATCTTTATGTAAACGCAATAGCTGTTGAAACTCTTCAAAAAATACATCGCTATCTCTTGCTTTGCCAAACAGTGGCGCCGGATTATCTAAGCAAACGTAACTGGGAATGATTACCCCATTCACTTTTATTGGTGTCAGTGGATCTGGTAAGCCGAGTTCTTTACAGGCGCGTTGCAATGCGATGAAATCCGTCATTGATTTAGTTTTTAAAGCATAAACAATCGGGCGCGTTAAATCTAACTTTAGCGCATCAACGGGATTATCTGGAACGTACTGAGATTTAACTAAGCCATTAACGAAACTTCGACTTAACATTGATGGTTTTTGTTGCATAAGTGTTGTCATTCTGTTGTTTAAATTGCAAGAGTGCTTACTCCAATAATATCAGAAGCGTGGCTATAAATCTGTGTTTAAGCGCCTGCAAACGATTAATTCATTATTATTCTGATATCCCCACCGCTTATATTGCAAACTTGATATTACTGTATATAATTACAAGAAACTGTATATAAAACCAGTTAGGGCTCATGATGAAAGCATTGACACAAAGACAAGCAGAAGTACTTGAATTAGTTAAGCAACATATTAAAAATACCGGTATGCCACCAACCCGAGCTGAAATCGCGAAGGAACTTGGTTTTCGTTCTCCGAATGCCGCCGAAGAACATTTAAAAGCATTAGCGCGAAAAGGCCATATTGAAATTTTAGCAGGCACGTCACGTGGTATTCGTTTGTTGGTTGATGCAGAAGAAGCCAGCAATGATAGCGGTTTACCTTTAATTGGCCAAGTGGCAGCTGGTGAGCCTATTTTAGCGCAAGAACATATTGAAGCGCATTATGCTGTAGACCCGTCTATGTTCACCCCAAATGCTGATTTTTTATTACGTGTTCGTGGTGAGAGTATGCGTAATATTGGTATTATGGATGGTGATCTGTTAGCGGTACATAAAACCAAAAACATCAGTAAAGGCCAAGTTGTGGTTGCACGTGTTGACGATGAAGTCACCGTTAAGCGTTTTGAGCAGCAAGGTTGTGAAATTCTACTGCATCCTGAAAATGATGAAATGAGCACAATACGTGTTGATTTAAATTTCCAAAGCTTTGATATTGAAGGTGTCGCGGTGGGTATTATTCGTAATACTGATTGGATGTAATTACTTTCTCTCTCCCCCCGACTGTGTTGAGGGTAGATAGTTAATGATCCCATTATTGACTATCTATCTTCTTGTTCCCTTCACTCGTAGAACATCATTTCAAATCCACAAGAACTAATTGCTACCGTACAAAATAACCCAATTACTACGACCTCGATGGATAAGGCGAAATTGAATTGCTTTGATTAATAGTGGCTAATACTTTGTTTAATAATTGAAGTTAGATAGACTCTGGCATCTTTTGCTTTCCCTTATAAAGTTGAACTCGTCTATGTGGTTATCCATTCCTACCTCTGTGCATCGAAATATAATTGCCTTGGCTTTGCCAATGATCTTATCAAACATCAGTATTCCACTATTAGGTTTAGTCGATAGCATAGTGATCGGCCATCTTGATCAAGCTTGGTACCTCGGCGGTGTTGCGCTTGGATCTGCGGTGGTTATGTTCATTGTTTCTATGTGTAATTTTTTGCGTATGTCGACCACTGGACTGACCGCGCAGGCGTTCGGTAAGCAAGATAGTGGCGTTATACTGATGACGCTCGCGCATGCTATGTTAATCGCCTTAGGTTTGTCTTTTTTATTGTTGCTCGGTAAAAACTATATTGTTGATTTGGCCTTTATGCTGACGGATGCCAGTGAAAATGTGCAACAAAATGCCCAAGCTTACTTATCGATACGCATGTGGGGGATCCCAGCTGCGTTATTCAATTTTGCGATATTGGGCTGGTTGATTGGTTTGCAAAATATGAAAGCACCGATGTTGTTACTGATTATCGCCAATGTGTTTAATATTGTTTTAGACATTTTGTTCGTGGTGTATTTCGAGTGGGGAGTCGAGGGCGCTGCTGCTGCATCCGTTATTGCTGAATATGCGGCGTTGCTATTTGGTCTGTTATTAGTATTAAAACAACTTGGTCAGTTTTCATTACCCAGCAAAGCTGAGATTACTCAACGCTTATTTGAATCGAGTAAGTTATTGGGGTTACTTTCATTAAACCGCGATATTTTCATTCGTTCATTGTGTTTACAACTAACATTTGCTTTTATGACTTTTAAAGGCGCGAGTCTCGGTGATGAATATATTGCTGCAAATGCAGTATTACTCAACTTCTTGATGTTTATCTCTTTTGCATTAGACGGGTTAGCTTATGCGGTTGAAGCCATGGTGGGTAAAGCGATTGGAGCGAAAAATACGATTGCTTATCGCCAATCTATCTTTGCATCATTGATTTGGGCGGGTATTTTTTCTTTATTTTTTTCAGCGGCTTTCTTTATATTCGGCGAAGGGATGGTGAGAATGATCACGGATATTGAGGGTGTGCATATTATTGCCGTTGAGTTCTTACCTTGGTTAGTGTTATTACCATTTACTGCTGTGTGGTGTTTTGTATTTGATGGGGTATTTATTGGTGCGACAAGAGCAAAAGATATGCGTAATAGCATGTTGTTTTGTGTTATTTGCATATTCCTCCCTACCTATGTCCTTAGTAGTGGATTGGGTAACCATGCTTTATGGCTAGCGATGAATACGTTTATGCTCGCTCGTGGTTTATCGCTTGCTTGGTTGTTATGGCCTTCCTTGCAAGAGCGAAACGCGTAACAACATGAGTCGACTATACTGAAAAGATTTAGTTATTACTGATAATTTATTCTTTTCACTTTCATTGTTACACCTGAGTAAAAGTAATTTGTGTTTCAAGGGTATTATCATTACAGAGTAATTTAATATAATGAGCGCCATACAGTATGACTAGTCGAAATACAGAGATTAGTATTACCAATGATATTAATTTTATCCCACTGGAGATGAACATGACTGACAAATTTATTAAATCCAAAGCAGCTATTGCTTGGGGTCCAAACCAACCACTATCTGTTGAAGAAGTGGATGTAATGTTACCAAGAAAAGGTGAAGTGTTGGTTAAGGTTATTGCTTCTGGCGTATGTCATACCGATGCTTTCACATTATCGGGTGATGATCCAGAAGGCATCTTCCCTGTCATTCTTGGTCACGAAGGTGGCGGTATCGTTGAGCAAATCGGTGAAGGCGTTACCAGTGTTCAAGTTGGCGATCATGTTATTCCTTTATACACACCAGAATGTGGAGAGTGTAAATTCTGTAAGTCTGGTAAAACGAACCTGTGCCAACAGATCCGTGAAACGCAAGGTCAAGGCCTAATGCCAGATGGCACTACACGTTTCTACAAAGACGGTCAGCCAATCTTCCATTACATGGGTTGTTCAACGTTCTCTGAATACACGGTATTGCCAGAGATCTCGTTAGCAAAAGTAAATAAAGAAGCCCCGCTTGAAGAAGTATGTCTACTTGGTTGTGGTGTCACAACGGGTATGGGGGCTGTAATGAATACCGCTAAAGTTGAAGAAGGCGCAACTGTTGCTATCTTCGGTCTAGGCGGTATTGGTCTTTCTGCGGTTATCGGCGCGACTATGGCTAAAGCGAGTCGTATCATTGCAATCGACATTAATGAAAGCAAATTTGAACTAGCGAAAAAACTAGGCGCAACAGATTTCATTAACCCGAAAGACTACGACAAGCCAATTCAAGACGTTATCGTAGAATTAACGGACGGTGGTGTCGATTACTCATTCGAATGTATTGGTAACGTTAACTTAATGCGTTCAGCATTAGAATGTTGTCATAAAGGTTGGGGTGAATCAGTTGTAATTGGTGTTGCTGGTGCAGGTCAAGAGATCTCTACTCGTCCATTCCAACTCGTGACAGGCCGTGTATGGCGTGGCAGTGCATTCGGTGGTGTTAAAGGCCGTACAGAGCTACCTGATTACGTTGAACGTTACCTAAAAGGTGAATTCGCATTAAGTGACTTTATTACTCACACTATGGCGCTTGAAGATATCAATGAATCATTTGATCTGATGCACCGTGGTGAAAGTATCCGTACTGTTATCCATTTCGATAAGTAATTAAAATATATGCCGTTACTTTACCTTTCATAAAGTAACGGAATGACTAGTAAAGGTTTGTCATGTCTATAGAAGTTGTTAGTAGTAATAAAATGTTTGGCGGTTGGCAGCATCAATATAATCATGCGTCGAGTGTACTAAACTGTCAGATGCGTTTTGCTGTGTATTTACCACCGCAAGCATCAAATATGCGTAAAGTACCTGTGATGTATTGGTTGTCTGGCCTGACATGCACTGATGAGAACTTTATGCAAAAAGCCGGTGCTCAGCGTATTGCTGCAGAATTGGGTATTGCTATCGTGGCACCTGATACTAGTCCGCGTGGTGACGGTGTACCTGATGATGCAGATCAGGCGTATGACTTTGGTCTTGGTGCTGGATTCTATGTAAATGCAACACAAGCGCCGTGGAACACCCATTATCAAATGTATGACTATGTAGTGAATGAATTACCTGCACTAATTGAAGCTAACTTTCCTGTTACACAAGAGCGTGTGATCAGTGGACACTCTATGGGTGGTCATGGTGCATTAGTGATGGCATTACGTAATCCTGAGCGTTATCGTTCAGTAACGGCGTTTAGCCCGATTAGTAATCCGATCAATTGCCCTTGGGGACAAAAAGCGCTGCAAAATTATTTAGGTAAAGATAAAGCAACGTGGCAAGCATACGATGCGAGTCTACTCATGGCTAAAGCTGACACGTTTGTACCAGCAATGGTTGAACAAGGGAAAGATGATTCATTTTTAGATGAGCAACTTAAACCGAATATGTTAACAGCAGCAGCTGAAAAGAAAGGTTATCCTCTCACGCTAGAAATGCATGATGGTTATGATCATAGTTACTATTTTATCGCCACTTTTATCGAAAAACATATGCGTTTTCATGCGGCTAATTTAGCTAAATAACGATGCTAAATCATTGGTCTAAATAAGACAGTGAAAAGGGTGGTAGACATAGTTCTATCACCCTTTTTTATATTTGAATACAGGTTTTTAAACTGCTTTTAAATCTTACTTTGAACCTGCAAAGTCCAGTTGACGCCAGCTTTCATAAATAAATACTGACACGGCATTCGATAAATTCATGCTACGACTTTCTGGTAGCATAGGTATTCTTACTTTCTGCTCTTGTGGCAGTGTATCGAGCACTTCTGGCGGCAGGCCACGTGTTTCAGGGCCAAATAATAATACATCACCGGCCTGGTATTCAGCTTCATGATGGTATTTAGTACCTTTGGTTGTGCATGCAAAAATACGTGCATCGCCAACACAATCAAGAAATGCTTGATAGTTAGCGTGACGTTTTACATCGGCAAATTCATGATAGTCTAGCCCCGCACGTTTTACCCTTTTATCATCCCATTCAAAACCAAGCGGTTCAATTAAATGTAATTTGAAACCAGAGTTGGCACAAAGGCGAATAATATTACCTGTATTTGGTGGGATCTCAGGTTCAAATAGTGCTACTTGTAACATAATAAAGTCTCAGTTCAGGGTTATATAACGTTGGTACTTTGGGTAGAATAGCAAATTTAACAACCTAATGGTAAAAGTGATGAAAAAGCGTAGTACTTTGATCGTGACAGGCTTAATTATATTAAGCGCGATACCTTTTAGCTTAAATATCTTGATTAATATGTTTTTTGAAAATCTTGATACAGAAATATATGAGCAGAAAAAAGCACGGGTGGAACAGCGTCGACAAATAGAAAAGATGTTTCCAGAGTTAGATACCAAAGATCCATTACGTCCACAGGTTGTCACTGATAAAATGACAGAAGAGAAATTATAAGAACTTCTCTTCTGTATTTGGCCATTAACGCTATGATTAACAGATTGGTATAGTGATAGATATTTGCAAACCGCGAGTGTCTCTATTACTTGCCACTATTTTGCCGTGATGCTGCCTGATCGCATTTTCGGTAATAGCTAACCCAAGACCTGCTCCTCCTGACTCTCGGTCACGCGCTTGTGATACACGATAGAAAGGTTTAAATATTTGTTCAATCTCATCTTCGGGAACACCGGGCCCATCATCTGTGATTATCAAGGTGATTTTATCTGAATCACTTACAAAGGCTAAGTCAACCTGATTGGCAGCATAACGTAATGCATTACGGATGACGTTTTCAACCGCACTACCAAAGAGAGCTGGGAAGCCTTTAATATCCAAATCAGGAATGACTTGATGACTAAAACGTTTCTCTAGCTGTTCGGCTTCGAAGATTGCATCATCACAAATGGGTTGTAATAACGAATCAAGATTAAACGATTCTTTGGTGGTGGCGTTTAATTGCATTTTAGATAAATTTAACAGCGCTGCAATCATTTCTTCTAGGCGTTCGGATTCATTGTCAATGCGCGTAATTTCTTTTGTTTCTCCGTAGTGTCGTTTAGATAATGCCACTGACATTTTTAACCGCGTTAACGGAGATCTTAACTCATGGGATATATCGCTTAGCAGACGATGCTGGAGTGAGATATGTTCACGAATAGAGAGCATCATGGTACGTAAACTTCGTGCTAATTCGCCTATTTCGTCTTGTCTTTGTGTCGCAGGTACCACGGCATCTAAATTTCCATCGGTGATATCTGATGCGGTTTTTTTCAGTTTTTGTAACGGGTTAGAAATATGCCATGCGAGTAATGCACATAGTGGCATACTGACCAGCATCGTGATAAAGAGTAGTAAGAATGGTCTATCTAATACGTTAATTAACCAAATGTTATGCTCGGCAGGTAATTGTTGGGCCGCATACAACTGGAATTGTTCACCGCGTAACACCACTGAAATTGGGCCAGTCATTAACCAATTTTTGTATTGCTTCACTTTTGGTACTAGTGACTCTTCACTTTGTAAAATAAAACGGCGAATCGCTTTAGAGGCTTTTGTGCTTGCAATGATATCGCCATTGGTACTCACTAAATAGAAATTTTTAGTCTGTGCTTCTTTAGGGGTGATTAATACCTGTAGTGGCACATTAGGATAGCGCTCTGCGGAAATGGCAATATTATGGGCAATACTATTTAAAATACTGACAGAGCGTGGGTCGAGCTGTTTCATTACTCGACTATCGAGTGTTGGCAGCGCAATGACCACCGCAACCACGAGTAGTAGCATGCACCAAAACCAGACAAAAATTTTTACGAAGAGATGATTTAATTTGCTACTAAGCACGTGTGAACAACCTTATTTCAAGAGTAATAAAAAAGCGTGAGAGGGGGTATTATGTATCTAGCCACATATAACCACGGCCACGTAATGTACGAATACGCATTTTGTCATCTGTTCTTTCGGGTAGTTTTTTACGTAAATTACTCAAATGCATGTCAATACTGCGATCGAACGGCGTTAATTTTTTACCCAAAACTTGCTCACTTAAATCAGCTTTAGTTAAAATAATGCCAGGTGAAGAGATCAGTGCTTCCAATAACATCAACTCGGTACTGGTTAAATCAAGCAGTTGGCTTTGACACCATGCTTCTTGTGTACGGCTATTTATGTCTATATCTAAATGGGTTAATAATTCGGTATTTTTGGTTGTTGTTACGGGTTCTATTCGACGTAGTACGGCTTTAATGCGTGCTAATAGTTCACGATCACTAAATGGTTTTGGTAAATAATCATCAGCACCCATCTCCAAGCCAAGCACACGATCGATTTCATCGCCTTTAGCGGTCAACATTAAGACTGGCGTGCTGTTATCAATTCGAAGTTTTTTTAATACCTCAAAGCCGTTTAGCTTTGGCATCATGACATCTAAAAGCACCATATCATATTGATTACTTCTGATTGCTGCTAAACCAGCTTCACCATCATGTACCATATCGACGTCGAAATCTTCGAGGCTCAAAAACTCGGCGAGTAATTCAGCTAGCTCTTTATCGTCATCAATTAATAATAATTTAGTCATATTAGGTACTCTGTTAATTGTTCTTGTGATATTAGGATACTGGGTTAAGCAGTAAATAATTCGAAGATTTACCTTGTTTTACATTTTTGTTTCGGCACAGCAAAGAATTGGTGAGCCTAGTCAGTTTAACTAAGATGAGGTAATAAACAATGCCCTTTTCAATTAAAAAATCGCAAATTGTGCTGAGCTACGTTATGGCTTTATTTATGATAAATGAGTTAATTAGACAGTATTTATTACTCTTTTTTTAGATTAACGAGCTAGTATAAAAGACTTATTTATCACTATATGCCCTTACTCCCCTAAAGAAGCCCCTGAATGTTTTTATTTAGTCTGTTTTTTTGATTTACCGTTTTATAAGATAAATAACTTCACGTTGTTTTTCTATTGCCCGCGTTTATAATAAACGCAAGATAATGTAAAAGGTAAACTTGTGATAAATTCTGAACATGAAAAATTAGTCAAGCGCGCGAGTTATGCGTCGGTCGCCACTGCGATGATCTTATTATGCAGTAAATTATTTGTGTGGTTTGCCACTGGTTCATCATCGATACTGGCATCCCTGACGGATTCTTTTTTAGATATTGGTGCATCCATTATTAATTTATTCGCGATTAAATATGCGCTAGAACCTGCTGATGAGGCGCATCGGTTTGGGCATGGTAAAGCGGAATCTTTAGCTGGATTAGTACAAGCGGCATTTATTGTTGGTTCATCTATTTTATTGATGTTACATGGTGTTAGCGCGCTATTAGATCCGCAACCTATTGTTCGTTCAGAGTTAGGTATCGCCGTCTCTATTTTTGCATTGTTGATAACGTTTATATTAATTCGTTATCAAACATACGTGGTAGCGAAAACCAATAGTGTGGCAATTAGAGCTGATTCACTCCATTATAAATCTGATTTATGGCTTAATGCTGCAGTGCTTATTGCCCTTAGTTTATCGGCGTATGGTTTTTATTGGGTTGATGGATTAGCGACAATCTTGATATCCTGCTACATATTATATAGCGCGTATGAGATCGGTATGGAGTCAATTCAGACCTTGTTGGATCATGAACTACCCGCTGATGACATTGCTAAAATAACGACTATTGTTGCGAATACGGAAAATGTACTCGGACTGCATGAGTTACGGACTCGACAATCAGGCTATATGCGTTTTATTCAATTACATATTGAACTTGATGACCACCTGACTTTATTTCAATCGCATGCTATTGCTGATAATGTAGAAACTAATTTACTCCGTGAATTTGCGAATACGGAAGTGCTTATTCACCAAGACCCAATTTCAATTGTAAAGACGAAAAATGATTAATATAAACGTGACTTCTAAAAGTTGTAAAGGAATTAACATGGAAGATAAACTTTCAATGTCTTGGCTTAGAATTAGAGATGAAGCTAAAGTATTGGTTGAACAGGAACCTATGCTCGCTAGCTTCTTCCATTCAACCATACTCAATCATGATAGTCTGAAATGCTCATTAAGTTTCCAATTAGCAAATAAACTCGGTAGCGCAACAATGCCTGCGATTTTATTACGCGAAGTGATTGAAGAAGCGCTAAAAGCAGACCCGACTATTTTGCATTCAGTAGCCGCTGATTTATGCGCGGTACAAGAACGAGATCCAGCGGTTAAATATTTCTCGACACCATTATTATATCTAAAAGGTTTTCTCGCATTACAGTCTTATCGAATCGCCAATTGGTTGTGGAATCAAAAGCGCGAAGCATTAGCGATTTATTTGCAAAACCAAATATCAGTGGTATTTGCAGTCGACATTCACCCTGCGGCGAGAATTGGCCGAGGTATTATGCTCGATCATGCGACCGGTATTGTTATTGGTGAAACGGCAATTGTCGAAGATGATGTTTCCATTTTACAAAGTGTGACACTCGGTGGTACTGGTAAAGAAAGCGGTGATCGCCATCCCAAAATTAGAGCTGGTGTGATGATTGGTGCTGGCGCCAAAGTGCTTGGTAATATTGAAGTCGGTCGAGGGGCTAAAGTTGGTGCTGGTAGTGTCGTTATCGACCCTGTCCCCGAACATACTACCGTTGCGGGGGTTCCCGCGAAAGTTGTTGGTAGACCTGATTCAGAGATGCCTTCATTAGCGATGAATCAAACAATTTGATGTATAAATGTCAGCGCTCACAAACAAAAACTAAATTCTGCATGGGCGCATCATAAATTAACTAATAAGACTTGTTGTCGGTTGACTAGCGTTGTATTCTTCTAGCTAAGGGATAAGCCCTCTCAGCACAATATTGAATTCTTAAATTATGGGTGACAAAATGAATTTTGACGTATTAGATAAATTAGAAAGTAAAGTACAAACAGCGGTTGATACCATTTCCCTTTTACAAATGGAATTAGAAGAGCTAAAAGAAGAAAACAACCAACTATTAGCCAATAATTCTGAACTTAAAGGTCAACAAGATGTATGGCAAGATCGTTTACGTTCTTTGTTAGGCAGAATGGATGAAGTTCAAGAGTTAGAAGAGCTAGAAGAAGAAGCATAATTTGATTCAGAGGTATGGTTGAAAAAACATATACCTCTGTATCTATGTCTTTATTCGATATCAAGCGCATCGGCGGATAATATAATTCCCGTGCTGTCAGCATAGACATGATCGTCAGGTAGGAATGTCACCCCACCAAAATTAACCGCTACATCAACTTCACCTGTGCGATTATCATCGGCACCAACAGGTATTGAAGCAAGACTCTGAATACCGATATTAATGTCATCTAACTGATCAACCTCTCTAATACTACCGTAAACAATAATGCCTTCCCATTCGTTCTCAAATGCCATTTGCGCAATATCAGAATCAATTAATGCCCTTCTTAGCGAACCACCACCATCAATAAGTAATACCTTACCTAAGCCTGGTTGTTGCACTGTTTCAGCGATCAAACCTAAGCTTTCAAAACATTTGATTGTGGTAATTTTTCCACCGAACGATGACTTACCACCAAAGTTCATAAACATCGGTTCCACAACATCAATCATATCAGTGTATATATCGCATAGTTCAGAAGTATTGTATTCCATGAGCAGCACCTTTTAATAAAGAAAGTTAGGTCATTAGCAATAAATCATAGCACTGTTAGCATATAAATTAAGCCTTTATTATCATTAGATAAATTTAAATTTAGCTTGTCGTATAAACATAAATGCTGATATTTCGTAAATATCAGGCTAATTTCTGATAGTTTAATGTGATGGTCTATTCTTTATGATAGTAGAATAGACCATCACAGAGGGGTTGTTATGACAATGATTAATGCACTCACTATCAACGTGGAAGATTATTTTCAAGCCCCCGCTTTTCAACACAGCATCAAAGAAAGCGATTGGGGATTGCTTTCTCCCCGAATTGAATATGCGGTAGATAAAATTTTATTGTTATTAAGTGACCATCATGTAACGGCTACATTTTTTATTTACGGGTGGACGATTAACCATTTCCCATTGATGTTAAAGAAAATAGCGGAGCAGGGACATGAACTCGCATATCGGCACTATAACCAATCTGATCCACAGTATTTTAATCAGCGTAAAATCATTGAAGACTTAAACCGCTATAAAGCGCAGTTATCACACATAATTGGTTGTAATGTCGTTGGTTATCGGAGCGAACCAAAATTGTACTGCTCGACATCGGAATGGCTAGTAGATGAGTTAATGTTGGCCGGTTATGAATATAGCAGTGCTAATCATTCAAATAAGGTGAGCAAGTCTGATGGTGGATTGGACTCCATTGTCGATAATTTTCAATACTTAAATGTATCAACCCATAAAGTGCTAAATAAGCAATATGACATTATTAATACCAACAGTATTCGTTTACGGAAATATGAATCAAGTCGTAAGCTCGTTAAATGTTTTATAGAAGAGACTAAAACACCGGTTCTCGGCAGTATCTCAACTTGGGTTATGGATAATCAGCAACCTAATATTCGAGCTGATAGCTTATTTAAAAAATGGTTACACAGTTACCGTACCCGTGAAACCCCGCTCATACTACATCAACTATTTTCTGAGTATGACTGGCAAACCGTCAGCGCCATACATTTGCATAAAGTATTACAGTTAAACAGTATTAAAAAAAGGAAAGGGCGCAGTGTAAGTTAATGATAAGGATATTATGGTAATGAAAATTTTACATGTAATAGAAAGTGGTGGTTTTTATGGTGCTGAAAGAGTCTTAATTGAATTAATGTTAGGTTTAAAGGTATTAGATCATGACGTTGCTTTACTTAGTTTTGGTTATAAGGGGCAGGAAGAAAAAGAGTTCGAAATTATTTGTCGTCAACACGGCATCGCAGTAAAGTCTATTCGGGTAAATAAACTCGAATCTTTTTGTATTAGCCGTTATATAAAATATTTTGCAGAAAAAAACAATTTTGATGTTGTGCATTCTCACGGCTATAAATTTAATATACTGTTTGGCTTAATGTTGAAAGGAAACCGTTTTAAATGTTTTTGTTGCACTGTCCATGGTTATGTTTCTGCACCTAAGTTTAGCAAAATGGCATTTTATCAATATCTAGATAAGTACTCATTAAAGCAGTTAAATCGAATTTTTCTTGTTAGCCAGCACATGACAAGCCTACCAAGTATTCAGGAGTTAGAATCAAACCAATATACGGTGATTGAGAATGGTATTGGTGGCTATATGCCTATATGTACGGTTGAAGAACGCTTAATAACTTTTCTTCACAATAAAACCACTCGATTAATGGCAGTCGGCCGCCTTGCTGCTGAAAAAAGTTTCGATACGCTTATTGATGCGTTACCTAAGTTGATTGAAAATGATCCAAAGACTGTACTCGTTATATTTGGTGCAGGAAGTGAAGAGCATCGATTACGAGACCAAATAACACAGTTGGACTTAACTGAACATGTTCTATTGTTCGGTTTTGTAGAATCACTATTGAGTTATTTTAACCACTTTAATGTTTTTGTAATGCCTTCTATTACAGAGGGGACCCCCATCGCTCTACTTGAAGCGATGCAGGCGAGAATTCCTTGTGTAGTTACTAGTGTCGGTGGTATGCCTCATATGCTTGGATATGGTCGTGGAGGCTGGATTGTGCCACCTAAAGATCCATTAGCACTGCAAATTGCAATTTCAAAAAGTCTGATCCAAAATCAAAACCAAATTAAAACTAGCTTTTCCTATGATCGTGTCATGCATGAATTTAATTATATTCATATGAGTCGGCAATATTTAGATGGGTACCAAAGTATGCTAACACTCGCTACTGGCTCAAAATAATTGACCTTACCTGTACTGGAATGTTTACCATCGTGTTATTTCTATTAAGGGGACGATAATGACTCATTTTACGAAGCTATTAAAACCTGCATTAATCACTTGTAGTTTAATCAGTAGTGTTGCGCTAGCTGAAGATATGACGGTATATAAATCTCAGTACTGTGGTTGCTGTACAGAATGGGCTGAGCAAATGGAAGATGCTGGCTTTAAGTTAACCGTTATTAACAATGAATATATGACGGATGTAAAAAATCAGTATGGGGTCCCTCATAATCTACGTTCTTGTCACACTGCGCTCGTTGGTGGTTATATTGTCGAAGGGCATGTACCTGTTGCTGATATTAACAAGCTGTTAAGTCAAAACAAACGAGTTAAAGGCATTGCAACGCCGGGAATGCCACAAAGCGCACCAGGTATGGATGTTCCAGGTGCTACTGATGCATACCAAGTTGTTGCTTTCAATAAAGCAGGCATGCAGTACGTATATAATGAATATAATACGAAGTAGCTTGTTTTTTGTGCATAAAGAGGTGTTTTGAAACGTATCTTCATTGTTTGGTACTTTTTTATCAGCAAAGATAAAAAGTACTTGCTTGGAATCCTTAGTTCTCTATAATGCGACCTCACTGACACGGCAGCAGCCGCTAAGTAAAGGTGTTTATCAGTAGCGAAAGTTACTTTTTAAACTTCCTGAAATAAAGTGCAAATATGTGCTTGACTTCAAAATCGGTTTGCGTAGAATACGCAGCCTGACTACGGCGCAAGACGTCAAGGTCAATGCTCTTTAACAATTTATTCAAGCAATCTGTGTGAGCATTTGCAGAGATATAATGACCAAAAATTATATCAATGTAATTGTGAA